>NZ_JBSWXD010000104.1:0-23608 GCF_056160425.1 Micromonospora sp. ABR4_055 | reverse complement strand
TAACCGGCTATGTCTTTGGGGCTCGGAGATGTGTATAAAAAACAGGCCCGAACCGGGCTGCCCGTCAACCGGCCGCCACGGGCAGATCGGCCCGGTACGCGGCGAGCAGCGCGGTCAGATCGGCCACCGTCACGTCGCACAGACTGGCCCGTACCTGGACCCGGTCCGGCACCGGGAACGCCGCCTCGGCCGGCACCGCGAGCACCGCCGCCCCGGCGGCGTGCGCGCTGGCCACCCCAGCCGGGGAATCCTCGACCGCCACGCAGTCCGTCGCCGACACGCCGAGGGCGGCTGCAGCGGCCAGGTACGGGGCCGGATCGGGTTTGGTCGCCGGCACCTCGTCGCCGCAGCACACCACGTCGAAGTTGTGCCGCCCGATGGTGTGCAGCGCCACGTCGACCAGGGCACGTTCGGTCGAGGTGACCAGCGCGGTACGGATGCCGGCCGCCCGGACGGCCCGGACCAGCTCGAAGGCGCCCGGCCGGGCCGGTAGGCCGACGCTGAACAGGGCGGTGACCCGACGGGTCAGCCAGGCTGCGCCGGCCGCCGGGTCCCGCCACGGCTGGTCCAGGTCCTCATGCAGCAGCCCCATCGTGGTGGCCATGTCCGAACCCACCATCGCCAACCGCGCCTCGGCGGACAGTTGCCCGCCGTAGTGCACGGCCAGCTCCCGCAGGGCCACGTCCCAGAGCTTCTCGCTGTCGATCAACGTTCCGTCCATGTCGAACAGGACGGCGGCGGGTGGCGGGGTATTCAGCGGAACCTCCCTGGTCCGGGAACGACGGGTTGTCCCACGATCCTGCCTGATCACAGCGCTGTCGCCCAGCCGGCGACGGCGACGGCGCAGGTCGCCGGCCGGCGTGAGTCAGGTCAGGTCACACCCGGCCAGCGACCGGTCATACCCGTTGAAGAAGGCTGCGCTCCGCTGGTCGGCGGTGCCGTGCGAGCCCTCCTCGAACCACGGTTGGTCGGGATCGTCCGCCACGCTCGCCAGACCGCGTTGGAACTCCTCCAGGTCACCGTCGTCGAGCTGCAGCGTGCCGTCGCGTACCGAGTCACCGAGATAGGCCCCGGCCAGACAGTCGGCGGCCAGCTCCCGCTGGATGCTGAACCGGTACTCCAGATCCAGCCGCACCTGGATGCCGTGCGCGTATTCATGGCCGATGAGGTAGAACAGGAACGAGTCGCCGACCGTCTGGAAGACATCGAATGCCCAGTTCGCATCGTAGGCGATGAACTCGGACCCGCTGGTCAGGCAGTAGACCGCGTTGTTGCGCGGAATGAGCTGGTCGCCGCAGCTCAGTTCGCCGTCGCGTTGGTAGGCGATCGCCTGCCCGATCGGCTCGAACGCCGCGCCGAACCCGGCGAACCGCTGCGACCAGTACTGGTCGGCGAGAGCTTCGGCCCCCGCGATGTCCTGCTCGAACTCCTCGACCGTGTCGGTGCCGTCGAGTGACCCGTCGGCCGCCCCGGTGGCACCGCCCCCGGGCACCGCCGGCTGGTTGGGTTCACCCGGCCCGGCGTCGGGCAGCGGCACCGCGGCGCAGGCCGCCGCCGCGACGACGGCGGCACACAACGCCACCAGCTGAAACCGGCTGCGGACACGGTCGCCGGGCTGACGCATACCGGCCTCCTCGCTCAGTTGTCGGACGGCGACGCGTGGCCGTCTGCGGTCCATGCTGCCCCAGTTGCGCAATACGTACGGCGTCGGTATGCGGATCAGGCCGACGGTGGAGCCGGCGCGGCCACCGGGCCGGGTCGTCGGCCGGCACGTAGGCTGACAGGGTGAGGCACGACAACTACCCCGCACCCAGACGTCGACGAGTAGTCGCAACGACCGCGAGCATGCTGCCAGGTCGGTATGACGGCGAGGAGGCCCGGTGACCGAGTTCGACGGTCTGCCGGTGCTGCGGTCACCGGTGGCTATCGCCGCGTTCGAAGGCTGGAACGACGCCGCGGACGCCTCCACCGCGGCCGTCGAGCACCTGCAGGAGGTCTGGCAGGCCCGGGAGATCGCCGCGCTAGACCCGGAGGACTTCTACGACTTCCAGGTCAGCCGGCCGACCATTACCGGCTCCAGCGGCGACGCGCGCCGTATCGAGTGGCCGACGACCCGGTTCATGGTGGCCAGCCCGGAAGGCACCGACCGGGACGTGGTGCTGATCCACGGGATCGAACCGAGCATGCGCTGGCGTACCTTCTGCGAACAGGTCCTGGAGCTGTGCCACAGTCTGGAGGTCAACCGGGTGGTGCTGCTCGGCGCTCTGCTCGCCGACGTGCCGTACACCCGGCCGTTGCCGATCAGCGGGACCGCGTCGGAGAAGGAGGCGGCACAGCGGCTCCAGCTCGTCCCCACCCGGTACGACGGTCCCACCGGGATCGTCGGAGTGCTGCAGGACGCCTGCGCCCGCGCGGAGGTGGACGCGGTCTCGTTCTGGGTACACGTGCCGCACTACGCCAACAACCCCCCCTGCCCGAAGGCGACACTGGCGCTGCTGCACCGGGTGGAGGACGTTCTCGACCTGCCGGTTCCGATGGCCGACATGGCCGAGGAGGCGGCCAAGTGGGAGGCCCGGGTACGGACCACCGCCGAGCAGGACGCCGAGCTGGGCGAGTATGTCCGCGAGTTGGAGGAACGGGTCGGCGACGCTGGTATCCAGCCGCTGACCGGTGACGAGATCGCCCAGGAGTTCGAGAAGTACCTGCGCCGCAGGGGTGGGTCGGCCGGCCCGACAGCCGGTTCGTGGTGACCGGCCGGACGGATACCCGACCCGGATCTATCGGCTAACTGACAGCTCCGTCAGTCGGGCGGCCCTTTACCGGAAAATGTCCGGATGCTAACCCCCACCCCTCTTATGCGTCTGGTGACCGGTTTCTGGAGCTTCAAGACCCTGGCCGCCGCCGTCGAGCTGAACCTGTTCACCAGGCTCGCCGGCGGACGGACCATCACCGTCGGGCAGCTGTGCGACGAGTACGGGCTGGCTGAGCGCCCAGCGGGCACTCTGCTCGCCGCCTGCGCCTCGCTCGGACTGCTCACCAAGCAACCCGGCTCCGACAGCTACCGCAACGCGCCGATCGCCGAGGAGTTCCTGGTAGCCGGCCGCCCCTACTACTTCGGCGGTCAGGTTCGCTACTGCGACGAACGTACCTACCTACCGTGGCATCGCATCGGTGAGGCGTTGCGTACCGACCGGCCACTGACCTGGGACCCGGACACCCAGGAGTCGCTCTTCGCCGACGTGGATCCGCGGATCCTGAACCTGTTTCTGGAGGCTATGTACGCCGCGTCGATCTTCACCGCCCGCGCGCTGGGTGAGGCCTACGACTTCAGCGCCCATCACCGGCTACTCGATCTGGGCGGCGGGTCGGGCGCGTACCCCATCGAGTTGTGCCGGCGGTACCCGCATCTGCGGGCGAGCGTCTACGACCTGCTACATGTCGTGCCGGTCGCTGCGGAGAAGGCCGCCGCCGCCGGTCTGGCCGACCGGATCGACACGGTCACCGGTGACTTCTTCGTCGACGAGAAGCTGCCGCAGGGACATGACGTCATCCTGCTCAGCATGATCCTGCACGACTGGGATGAACCGACCAACCGGGCGCTGCTGACCCGCTGCCACGACGCGCTGCCGTCAGGCGGCACGATCGTCGTCTGCGAGTTGCTGCTCAACCCCGAACGCACCGGTCCACCCGAGGCCGCCCTCATGGGGATGAACATGCTGGTGGAGACGGAGGGCGGGCGCAACTACTCGGAGACCGAGTACGCCGATTGGTTGGCCGACGCCGGGTTCGGCTCCATCCGTACCGTGGTCTTCGACGCCCCCGGGGCGAACGGCGCACTGATCGCCCGCAAGCGGTGACCGTCGTCGGACGCTGATTGACGAGTGGTCGGGCTGGTGCGTCCGGTTACTGGTCACGCCGATGGGTGTTGTCTGGCGGTGGTCGGGCTGGACACACTCCCTCTGTTATCCTAGGATGCTAGGTATATCGGTTGAAGGGTGGTCGGTCCGTAGAGATGCAGGTCAATCCTGGAGCCGCCGAGGTTCCACACCGCCAGATCGCCGACCTGATTCGAGAACGGATCCGCCGCGGCGAGTGGGCACCCGGCGAACGGCTGCCCGCCATCCCCGCCCTCGCCGAAATGTACGGTGTGGCCAAGCAGACCGCCCAGCGTACCGTCGATCAGCTCCGCGTCGAAGGACTGTTGATCACCAAGCCGGGCTCCGGCACGTTCGTCCGGGGCACCCGACGCCGACTCAACAGGCTCGCCCGTGGCCGGTACGGCGGACACCGCGGATACCACGCCGACCTGGCGGCGCGCTACCGGCAGCAGCTGACCGAGGTCGGCCGCGCTCCGGCGGTACCCGAGGTGGCCGACGCGTTCGGCGTCACTGACGGCACCGAGCTGATCGTCCGCCGGCACCTGGTGCGCACCGAGGACTCCCCGGTCGAGGTGGGAGCCTCCTGGTTCCGAGTGGCCGACGCCGCCGGCACCAGCCTGGAGCGGGCCGAGCCGTTCGGCCGACCCACCTACCAGGAGGCCGAGGAGGTGACGGGCCGACGATACGTCTGGGCGCGCGACGTGCTCAGCGCCCGTCAGCCCAGCCGACAGGAGGCGCAGCTGCTCCGAATTCGTCCGGACACCCCGGTGCTACATCTGCTGCACGTGGCCTACGACGGCGACCGGCGACCGATCGAGGTGGCCCAGGCGACCTGGCCCGGCCCGGTGACCACCTTGACCGAAGAGTACCGGGTCCCGGCACCCATGCCGGATCCGGACCCAGATCCCGGTCTCGTACTCGGCTGACCAGGTACTTCTTGCGGCTTACTTTGTTTTCCATTCAAACTATTGACTTGAAAATCGAGGCATGTGAATCTCGGCACGGGACTGTCGCGAGGGCCGCGCGGCACGGCGGGACCGGGCTACCCGCCGTCCGATCCGGCGGGAACGCCTGTGTCCCGGCAAACCCCGCCACCGCCGTCCAACCTTGTCCGGGAGCAGACATGCCTTCCCTCACCGTCACCCCGTGGGCACCCCTGCGCCGGGTACTCACCGTTGCGGCTGTCGCCGCGTTGCTGTTCACCACCGCGCTGGCCGACGTAGCCGCCGCACACGGCTCATCGATCGCCCCACCGTCACGCAACTACGGGTGCTACGAACGCTGGGCCAGCGACTTTCAGAACCCCCGGATGGCCACCGAGGACCCGATGTGCTGGCAGGCCTGGCAGGCAGACTCCACCGCCATGTGGAACTGGAACAGTCTTTACATCGACGGGGTCAACGGCCAGCACCAGGCACACATCCCCGACGGTCAGCTGTGCAGCGCCGGCAACACCGGCGGTGTCCGGTATGCCGCACTGGACCAACCCGGCAACTGGCGTGCCGCCAACGTCGGCACGAACTTCACGCTCACGTACCACGACCAGGCGCTGCACGGTGCCGACTACCACCTGGTGTACGTCACCCGGCAGGGTTTCAACCCACTCACCCAGCGACTGCGCTGGAGCGATCTGGAGCTGGTGTGGACCACCGACGGCGCGGACCCCGGTGAGGGCACCCGGACCAGCAACCCGAACCTCAACGGCGTGTCGGTCGACATCCCAGTCAGCGCGCCCGGCAGGACCGGCCGGCACATCGTCTACCTGATCTGGAAGGCCAGCCACGCCGACCAGACCTACTACTTCTGCAGCGACGTGAACTTCGGCGGGACCCCGGCCCCGACCACCGCACCACCCACCACCCCGGCGCCGGGCGGCTGTACCGCAACCTTCTCCATCGTCGCCACCTGGCAGGGCGGCTTCCAGGCCGAAGTGCGGGTGACTGCCGGCGGTACGCCGATCAGCCGCTGGACGTTGAACTGGACCAATCCCACCGGACAGCAGGTCACCCAGGCGTGGAACGCCACGGTCAGCAGCAACGGTTCGGCCGTCACCGCCACCAACGTCAGCTACAACGGCAGCATCGGGTCCGGAGCGTCCACCAGCTTCGGCCTGCTCGGCTCGGCCACCGGCACGCCGGTGGCACCGACCCTGACCTGCACGCCGAACTGACCTGTCCACGAAGTCCGGTCGGGTCCGGCGCCGCTGCAGGACCCGACCGGACACCGGTACGGTCAACCGAGTCAGTCGTGCAGGCGCACACCGAGCAGGGCGTCGCAGGTCTCGGCCATCAGCGTCGGTGCCTGCGGATCCGCACCGGTGCCGGCGAGCGCGTGGTCGGCCCACTCGTCGATCAGGGCCAACGCGCCAGGGGTGTCGAGATCGTCGGCCAGCCGGCCGCGGACCCCGGCGAGCAGCTCCGCGCCGGACGGCCCAGCGTCACACCGGGCGGCCTCGCGCCACCGGTGCCACCGCTGCTGACCGCTTTTGAGGGTGTCGTCGGTCCACTGGCGATCAGCCCGGTAGTGCCCGGAGATCAGCGCCAGCCGCAGAGCCATCGGTGGCACCCCGTCGCCCCGCAGCCGGGAGACGAAGACCAGGTTGCCCCGGGACTTGGACATCTTCTCCCCGTTGAGGCCGATCATGCCGGCGTGCGCGTAGTGGGCGGCGAACGGGCCGGTGCCGGTCAGCACCTCCGCGTGCGCGGCGGAACACTCGTGATGGGGGAACAGCAGGTCGTTGCCGCCGCCCTGGACGTCGATCCGGTCACCCAGCAGACCCAGTGCGATCACCGCGCACTCGATGTGCCAGCCCGGTCGGCCGGGGCCCAGCGCACCGCCGTCCCAGGCCGGTTCACCGTCGCGGGCACCGCGCCACAGCAGCGGGTCCAGCGGGTCACGTTTACCCGGACGCTGCGGATCGCCACCCCGCTCAGCGGCGAAGGTCAACATTTGCTCCCGGGACAGATTCGACTCGTAGCCGAACCGCGGCGCGGCGGCCACGTCGAAGTACACGTCACCGGTGCCGTCGGCCAGCCGGTAGCCGGCACCGCGGTCAAGAAGGGCGCCGACCCGCTCGGCGATGGCCGGGATCGATTCCACCGCACCCACGTAGTGGTCCGGCGGGATGATCCGCAACGCCTCCATGTCCTCCCGGAACAGCGCGGTCTCCCGCATCGCGAGAACAATCCAGTCCTCCCCGTCGCGGGCCGCCCGCTCCAGCAGCGGATCATCGACATCGGTGACGTTCTGCACGTACCGCACCCGGTGCCCGGCGTCCCGCCACATCCGCTGCACCAGATCGAACGCGAGCATGGTCGCGGCGTGCCCCAGGTGGGTGGCGTCATACGGGGTGATCCCGCATACGTACATCGTCGCAGGGTCGACCGGCCGGGTCGGTGCCACCGCCCGCCGAGCAGAGTCGAACAGCGCCAACGGCACACCCGTGCCGGGCAGCCGGGGCACCTCATGACCGGTCCAGGAGTCCATGCCGCCACCCTATCCAGGGTGCCGGCGGCACCGGAGAACGGCAGACGAATCACATCGGCGGCCAGGGAATAGCGCTACGCGTCGCCGGCGGCGGCGGAAAGCACCCGGCCTCGATCAGTGCGTCGACCCGCCCGCCCAGCTGGGTGACCTCGGCCTGGGTGAGCAGCGACGCCAGCTGCCCGCCCAGCTTCGCGTCGACCGCCGTACGCAGCTGACGCAACGCCGACCCGGCCTCCGGTGGCAACGGACGGCCGGACCAGCCCCACAAGACCGTACGCAGCTTGTCGTCGACATGGAAGCACAGCCCGTGGTCGACGCCGTACACCTGGTTGTCCGTCCCGGCCAGCACGTGCCCGCCCTTGCGGTCGGCGTTGTTGACCAGGACGTCGAACACCGCGAGTCGGGCCAGCCGCGGATCGTCGGCATGCGCCAAGGCGTACGGCCTGCCGTCGGTGTCCCGGGCCGCCGCCACCGGCAGCCAGTCGGTCGGCACCTGGTCGGCCGCGACGAAGTCGACCAGCGGCACCGATCCGTCCGGCTCGTCGATCCACAGCTGGCAGGCACCCGGACCGATCGGACCGTCCCGCAACACCGTCGGCGGTACCAACGGCCACCCGAGCGCCTGTGCCACCAGGTGGGCGGCGACCTCCCGGCCGGCCAACGTGCCGTCCGGAAAATCCCACAGTGGACGCTCGCCGCGGACTGGCTTGTACACGCACCGGATCGCTGTCCCGTCGGCCTCGATGACAGCCCGCAACGTCGTGTTCGATGCGTCGATCAACTGGCCTTCGAGCCGCATCTCGCCGGTACGGAGCAATCGCAGCACGGTGGCGTCCCGGTCCACCGCCGGCTGCCGGCCCGTCTCCATCACCTCAGCGGTGGTAGCCGTTGTGCCGTGGACAGAGGTGGCCGCGCGGGTCCAGCGGCTGACCACAGAGCGGACAGGGTGGACGGCCGGCGGCCACCACCCGGCGTGCCCGATCTATGAAGCCGCGGGCCGCCGCCGGGGTCAGCCGGACCCGGAGCCGGTCCAGGCTGGCGTCGACCTCGTCCTCGGTGTCGTCGTCGTCATCGTCGTCGAGCAGGCCGTCGTCGTCGCCGGTTTCGAGCCCGGCTTCCGGCTCGCCGGCGGCGATGGCCTCGATGACGACGGTGGTGGTGTCCACGTCGAAGGCCAGGCCGAGCGTGCCGACCCGGAACTCCTCGTCGACCGGCGTCTCCAGCGGTTCGTTGTCCGACTGCCCGGTCGGTAGTTCCGGCACGTCGACACCGAACCGCCGCTGCGCCTCGGCCAGCAGCTCCTCGAGCTTCTCGGCCAGCAGCGACACCTGGACCTTCTCCAGGGCCACGCTGACCACGCGACCGCCACCCCGGGCCTGCAGGAAGAACATCCGCTCCCCCGGCGGCCCGACGGTCCCCGCGACGAACCGCTCCGGCGGCTCGAAGGCATGCACCTGGTGGGTCATGTCATCGACCCTATCGGGCGTCCGGGTCGATCCGGTAACGCACCGACCCGATTGACCGGTACGCTCACTGCCGGTCACGTCCGCCGGCACCGGCGCCGCCGCCGACAGCGGCATCGGAATCGGAATCGGCCGACCCACCCCGTCGCCTCGGCCGACGCTGTTTCGCCGGCACCAACCCGGCCAGGTCACCGCCGGTGTCGTTGAGCCGCACCAGGAACGGCCGGGTCGCCGTGTACCGGATTACCGTCAACGAGGCGGGATCGGCCACGATCCGCTGGAACAGGTCCAGGTGCAGGCCGAGCGCATCGGCCACGATGGCCTTGATCACATCGCCGTGGGTGCAGGCCAGCCAGAGAGCGTCGGGCCCCCGTTCGGCGTCCACCACACCGTTCCAGTGCCGTACCGCAGCCACCGCGCGGGCTGCGACCGCGGCCAGCGCCTCCCCGCCGGGGAACACCGCGGCACTCGGATGCTCCTGCACGACCCGCCACAGCGGCTGTTTCACCAGTGACCGCAGAGACTGGCCCTCCCACTCGCCGTACCCGCACTCGATCAGGCCGTCGTCGATCGCCGGGGTCGCCTCGGGAACGGTCAGCGCCAGGGTCTGCCGGCATCGGACCAGCGGGCTGCTGACCACCTGTGCCCAGGGCAGCCCGGCCAGCCGGGCGCCGACCGCCCGGGCCTGCTCCTGGCCGGTCTCGTCGAGCTCGACCGGCTGCCGGCCGGCCAGACCGCCCGCAGCGTTGGCGGTCGTCCGACCATGTCGCAGAAGTACCAACGTCGCCACCAAACCAGCCTACGGGGGGCGGCTGCGTGCCGGGCCGGCGACCGACCCGGTCAGCAGTCGGGTCGGGTCCCTCAGGTGGCGGAAATGGTGCCGGTGACCAGCAGCGCCATCACGAGGGAACCGAGCGCCACCCGATAGAGCACGAAGGCGTACAGGGTGTGATGCGCGACATAGCGCAGCAACCAGGCGATCGCCGCGTAGCCGACCACGAACGCGATGGCGGTCGCCACCACCATCTGGGCCGCCGTGGGTGCCCGGCCCTGCGGGTCGAACACGTCGGGCAGGCTGAACAGCCCGGACATCACCACCGCGGGAATGGCCAGCAGGAAGGAGAACCGCGCGGCCGCCTCCCGGGTGAGGTTCAGCAACAGTCCGGCGGTCAGTGTGCCACCGGACCGGGAGACGCCCGGGATGAGCGCCATCGCCTGGGCGAAACCCATGACCACGCCGTCCCGCAGGGTCAACCGCTCCAGGGTACGGGTCTGCCGGCCGAGGTACTCCGCGACGGCGAGGACCAGCGCGAACACAATCAGCACGGTCGCCGTGATCCACAGGTTCCGCAGACCGTCGCGGATCTGATCCTTGAACAGCAGGCCGATCACCCCGATCGGGATCGACCCGACGATGACGTACCAGCCCATCCGGTAGTCCGGCTCGCCGCGTACCGAGGGATCCCAGATACCAACGACCCAGGTCCGGGTGATCCGCCAGATGTCCTTGGCGAAATAGAGCAGCACCGCAGCCTCGGTGCCCAACTGGGTCACGGCGGTGAAGGAGGCCCCCGCGTCCGCCTCGAAGAACAGCGCCGAGGTGATCCGCAGATGCGCCGACGAGCTGATCGGCAGGAACTCGGTGAGCCCCTGCACCACGCCGAGCACGATGACCTCGACCCAGCTCACCGCCCCACCCCGGCCACGTCGAGGGCCCGCGCCACAGTCCGCAGCGTCGCCAACCGCGCCTCGGTGTCGGCGTCGAACAGGCTGACCGACAGGGTGGTCACGCCCGCGGCGGCATACTCGCCGATGCGCTGCGCGATCCGGTCCGGCGGGCCCAGCAGCGCGGTCTGATCGATGAATTCCAGCGGTACGGCGGCTGCAGCCTCCCGCAGCCGGCCGGCCAGATAATGGTCCTGCACCTCGTCTGCGGCGGCCCCGAAGCCCATCCGGGTGGCCAACTGGTGGTAGAAGTTCTGCGTCCGGCTGCCCATCCCGCCGACGTACAGCGCGGCGTACCCGCGCAGCAGGTCGGCGCAGGCGGCGACGTCGTCGCCGACCACCACCGGCACGGCCGGCACCACGTCGAAGCCGGTGAGGTCGCGACCGGTGCGGGCCCGGCCGGCGGCGATCAACGCCAACTGGTCGGCGGCGGTGCTGGGCGAGAAGAAGACCGCCAGCCAGCCGTCGGCGATCTCGCCGGCCAGTTCGAGGTTGCGGGGGCCGACCGCGGCCAGATACACGGGAATCCGCGGCCGGGGCGGGCGGAAGTTGAGCTTCAAGACCTTGCCCGGGCCATCGGGCAGCGGCAGGGTGTAGTGCGTGCCCGCATACTCGACCCGCTGGCGTCCGACCGCGAGCCGGACGATCTCCACGTACTCGCGGGTCCTGGCCAACGGCTGACCGAACCGTACACCGTGCCAGCCCTCGGAGACCTGCGGACCGGAGACCCCCAGGCCGAGCCGGAACCGGCCACCGGACAACGTGTCGATGGTGGCGGCGGTCATCGCGGTCGACGCCGGGGTCCGGGCCGGGATCTGCATCACCGCCGAACCCACGTCGATCCGGCTGGTCTGGCCGGCCAGCCAGGCGAGCAGACTCGGCGAGTCGGACCCGTACGCCTCGGCGGCCCAGACCACCGTGTAGCCGAGCCGCTCCGCCTCCTGGACGAGCGCCAGTTGGTCGGCCGGCGAGCCAGCGCCCGTGAGGTAGCCGAGATTGAGTCCGAGTCGCACTCCCAGTCATCCCCCATCCCCCGCCAGGCGGGGCGTCGACGGCGCTGCCGGGCAGCGGCCGTGGCCAAGCCGCACCAGGGTACGCAATCGTCCGCCGCCATTAGACAACCGGCCGGGTGACTCGCCGACCGGCTCGGTGCCGGTCGGCAGCGGACGACGGCGGGAGTGAGGATGTCCGTACCGCCAGGATCTGCTTAAGGTGCATCCATGCAGCAGCGACCGCTCGGCCGCAGCGGGCTGGCGGTCTCCCGGCTCGCGCTCGGCACCATGACCTGGGGCCGGGACACCGACGCCGACGACGCCGCGGCGCAACTGAAGAGTTACCTGGACGCCGGGGGCAATCTGATCGACACCGCCGACGTGTACGGCGACGGCGACGCCGAGGCGGTCATTGGTTCGCTGCTGGACAGCATGGTGCCCCGCGAGGATCTGGTCATCGCGACCAAGGCCGGGCTACGGCCGGGCGGGCCACGGCGGCGCGACACCTCCCGTTGGCATCTGCTGCGTACCCTCGACGCCTCGTTGCGGCGGCTCGGCACCGACTACATCGACCTGTGGCAGGTACACGGATACGACCCGGACACCCCGATGGAGGAGACCCTCGGCGCGTTGGACACGGCGGTGACCAGCGGACGGGTCCGGTACGTCGGGGTGTCGAACTTCAGCGGCTGGCAGACCGCCCGGGCGGCGGCCTGGCAGGCCGCGGTGCCCGGCCGGGCCGCCGTGGTCGCCGCTCAGGTCGAGTACTCCTTGCTGCAACGTGGGATCGAACGGGAGGTGCTGCCCGCCTGCGCCGCGTTGGGGCTGGGTGTACTGCCCTGGTCACCGCTCGGCCGCGGCGTGCTCACGGGTAAGTACCGGCACGGCCGCCCGGTCGACTCCCGGGCCGCGTCGCCGCATCTGGAGCTGTTCGTCGCGACCTACCTGGAGCCGCGCTGCTCCAGCATCGTCGAGGCGGTCTCGACGGCCGCCGCCGGCCTGGGGGTGGCGCCGCTGGAGGTCGCGCTGGCCTGGGTCCGGGACCGCCCCGGGGTCACTGCGCCGATCCTCGGGGCACGCACGGCGGGGCAGCTGCTCGGGGCGCTGCAGGTTGAACGGATGACGCTGCCCACGGAGATCACCCGGGCACTCGACGACGTGTCGGCGCCGCCCGTCGGCTACCCGGAACGCGACGGGTGACTGAGCCTCCGAAGGAGGCCGACGGGTGACTGAGCCTCCGAAGGAGGCCGACGGGTGACTGAGCCTCCGAAGGAGGCCGACGGGTGACACAGCTCGGGGGCCGACGGCAGGATGGTGGTCATGGACTACGAGTACGCGCCGCTGCGGTTACCGCCGAACGTCGACCGGGTGACCGCAGCCGCGCAGTTGGCGATCCAGGCCGAGTTCTCCGGCTGGGAGCTCGCCCGGGTGCGGCTGTTCCGTGACGGCACGCGCCAGGTGGTGCTCCGGCGCAGAATCGCCCGGCAGCCGCAACCCGGGCTCAGTACGTAGTCGGTACGATCAGCGCGGGTCGCCGCCCGGGGCCTCGTCGTCATCGTCCGGCAGGTAGGCGTGCTCGTCGAGTCGGCCGACGATCTCGTCGCCGGGAACCGACCGGAACGGTCCGTCGACATCGCCGTCGCTGAACGCCTCCGGATCCAGCGGTGTGGTGACCTCGTGCACCATGACCACGCCGTCGAGCGGTTCCAGCTCCGGGATGTCCAGCGCGCCGAGTGAGCCGTCGCCGGCCTGCAGCAGCTCGAGCACCGCCTCTCCGACACCACCGACCGGCTCGGCCGCCTCGGCGGACGGGCTGCCCTGGCGGCGGGCCGCGTCGGCGATGCGGACCAGCGCGGCGACCGACGGCACCCGGTAGTCCCGACGCTGGCGTACCGAGACGACCTGCGGGTGCGGGTCGGCCAGTTCGGCGCCGTCGACGCCGCCGACGCCGACGCCGAACCGTTCGTCCGCCTCCTGCGGATCGATCGACTCGACGTCCCAGGGTGTCACCTCACCGAAGGCGTCCAACAGTTGCTCGTCGTAGGCGTACGACGCGTTGTTGAGCGTCACGTACGCCTGCCAGACGGCGTCGTCGTCGATCCGGCCGTCGGCGGCCTTGACCGTGGCCAGATGTGCCCGGGCCGCCTGGAACACCTGCTCCAGCGCGGCGTCGAGGTCGGTGTGCTGGTCGGTCATACGGGTGGAATTCCCTTCACCGTCGATGGGGCGCCGGCGGTCAGCTCTGGCGCAGGAAGCGGTCGAGCACATGCACGCCGAACTGTAGCCCCTCGACCGGGACCCGCTCGTCGATGCCATGGAACAGCGCAGAGAAGTTCAACTCCGCCGGCAGCCGCAGCGGGGTGAACCCGAAGCATCGGATGCCGAGTTGACGGAATGCCTTGGCGTCGGTGCCGCCGGAGAGCATGTACGGCACGGTCCGGGCACCGGGGTCGGCGTGGCGCAGCGCGGCGGCCATCGCGTCGACCAGTGCACCGTCGAAGGTCGTCTCGATCGCCGGCTGCCGCTCAACGTGTTCGATCTCCACGTCCGGGCCGATCAGCTGGCGGAGCTCGGTCAGGAACTGGGTTTCCTGGCCGGGCAGCACCCGGCAGTCGATGGTGGCGCTGGCCCGACCGGGGATGACGTTCTCCTTGTAGCCGGCGTCCAGCCGGGTCGGGTTGGCGGTGTTGCGGACCGTGGCACCGATGATGTTCGCGATCGGGCCCAGCTTGGCGATCGTCGTCTCCGGGTCGTCCGGGTCGAACTCGATACCGAGCAGGTCGGAGACCTCAGCCAGGAAGTCCCGCACGGTCGGGGTGACGACGATCGGGAAACGGTGCCGGCCGAGCCTCGCCACCGCCTCGCACAACGCCGTGACCGCGTTGTCGTCGTGCATCATCGAGCCGTGTCCGGGACGGCCCCGGGTGTGCAGCCGCAGCCAGTTGATGCCCTTCTCCGCCGTCTCGATCAGATACAGCCGCAGGTCGTCACTGACCGTGTAGGAAAAGCCGCCGACCTCGCCGATCGCCTCGGTGCAGCCGTCGAACAGCCCGGGGTGCCGCTGCACCAGGTGGTGAGCGCCGTACCGGCCGCCGGCCTCCTCGTCGGCGGTGAAGGTCAGCACGATGTCGCGAGGTGGCCGGGTCCCGCTGCGCTGCCAGTCACGGACCACGGCGAGCACCATCGCGTCGAAGTCCTTCATGTCGATCGCCCCGCGGCCCCACAGGTAGCCGTCGCGCAACTCACCGGCGAACGGTGGGACCGACCATTCGGAGGCGTCGGCTGGGACCACGTCGAGGTGGCCGTGCACGAGCAACGCCCCGCGGGACGGGTCGGTGCCACCGAGCCGGGCCACCAGGCTGGCCCGGCCGGGCGCGGACTCCACGATCGTGCTAGTGACGCCGACCTCGGCGAGCTGGTCGGCGACGTACTCCGCGGCGACCCGTTCACCGACGCTGGTCAGCGGGTCACCGGTGTTGGTGGTGTCGATCCGCAGCAGGTCGCGGCAGATCCGCACGACCTCGTCAGTCGGTGCCGGCGGCGGGGAGGGTGCAGTCATGCGGTTCTTCTTACCAGCCGTCCGGCCGCTGCCCCAGCCCTGCCGCGACACGCCTCACGGTTTCGGGCGACGGTGTGGTGGGTATCGCCGCATCCGCCGGGCAGTACGACGTCCCCGGCCCGCCACCGAAGGAGACGACCGTGTCGGTAGGCCTTCCCCCCATCCCCGAACTCGGCGACGACCACCTGCCGCACGACCCGGGCGGACCTCGGCTCACCATGCTGCTCGTCGAGGAGCACCGCCGGATCGAGCAGCTCTGCGAGCGGCTCGACGCGGCGGCCGACCCGGACCGGCGGCGCCAGATCGCGGACGTGCTGGTCGCCGTGGTGAGCCGGCATCTGTCGGCCGAGGAGCAGTACCTGTACCCGGCTGTGCGGACCGCCCTGCCCGACGGAGACCCGCTGGCCGACCGGGGCATCGCGACGGACCGCCCGCTGCGGAACGTGCTCAGCTCATCCGACGTGGCGGCGGCCGGGGTACCGGCCGGGATCGCCTCCGCCTGGCGGCACCACCGTACGGTCGTCGAGCAGGAGCTGCTGCCACGGCTACGGGCGGCGGCGACCGACGAGGAGCTCATCCGGCTGGGCAACCGCGCGGAGACAGCCGAGGAGGCCGCCCCGACCCGGCCGCATCCCGACGCCCCGCAGCGGCCGCCGTGGAATCGGGTGGTGGACCCGGCGCTGGGGGTGCTGGACAAGGCCTGGGATCTGCTGTCCGGCCGTACTACCTATCCCGAGGATCTGACGACGACGCCGGTCGATCGCGATAGCTAGTCCGTAATATCCGTTCAGTTCTGTTTCATATTGATGTCGGAGAACGTTTCCCCCATCGAAGGTCTTCCCGTCGATCCCGTTCTGGTCCTACCGTCACGTTATGAACCTGGAGCTGCGGCACCTGCGGGTGGTCTGCGCCATCGCGGAGACGGGAAGCGTCACCAAGGCGGCCTCCATGTTGGGGTTGGCGCAGCCCGCGCTCACCGCGCAACTCCAACGGATCGAACGGACCCTCGGCGGGCCCTTGTTCGAGCGCGACCGGCGGGGTGCCCGACCGACCGCGCTGGGCGAACTGGTCCTGGCCCGGGCCCGGGTGCTGCTGCCGGCGATGAAAGGGCTGCAGGACGAAGCAGCCCGACTGGCCGGCACAGGCAGCGTGATGAGCAGGTTCCGGCTCGGCGGGGTCAACAGCCCGATCCTGGGTGGCCTGGTGCACCGGCTCGCCGCCGACCAGCCGCAGGCGCAGATCAGCACCTACGCCTCCTGGTACGTCGACGAGCTCGCCCGGATGGTGCTCAGCGGCCGGCTGGACTACGCGCTCACCGGGGTGTGCGGCGACGCCACCCCGTCGGCCGAGTTCGGACTGGCGTGGCGGGCGGTCGCCGTCGACGCGATCTTCGTCTTGTTGCCGGAGTCCCACCCGCTGGCGCACCGTCAGGAGATCGAGCTCGGCATGCTCGCCGACGAACAGTGGGTCGCGGCGCCCGGCGACGGATGCTTCGGCGACTGCTTCGCCGCCGCCTGTGCCCGGTCCGGGTTCACTCCCCGCAAAATGTACGAGACCGACATCCGCGGCTGCGTCGACCTGGTCGAGTCTGGCGAGGCGATCGCCCTGTGCCAGGCGACGTTCCGGCCGATCAGTGGGCTGGTGACCCGACCGCTGGCCGGTGCGCCGCTGCGGTGGCGGCTGCTGCTGGGCTGGCACCCGGACGCGACCGCCGCCGCCCTCGCCGACCGGGTGTTCACCCACGCCACCACGGCGTACACCGACTCCCTGGCACGTAACCCGCAGTATCTCGGCTGGCTCGCAGACAACCCCGGTTTCGGGGCGCAGAGCCTGGCCGGGATCCCGGTCGCGGACGGCTGACCGGGCCGACCAGCCCCGCCCCTGCCGGCCCCGCTCCGCCCTACCGGTCGCTGTGACGGTATGAGCCAGCTGGTATCTGCCTGCTGACATAGACCGCCATTAAGTTGACAGCAGCTCGACGTTCCCCCGATCACCGACATCCGGGTCCCGACGGCACACCACGACCGGCGGACCATCCGGGCCCGGCCCGTCGGCGTCGGAAACGTCGGGTTGCCATGTGCCTCCGGCCGGCTCAGCCAGGCGATCCCTGGCCGCCCACCGGAGTCACTTCCGTTCGATCGTCAGGGGAGCAAATGAGACGAGCACTGATCGCGGCCACCGCGGCCGCTATCCTGCCACTGGGCGCGGCCGGTCTGGCCGCGATGCCCGCGATGGCAGCACCCAGCGCCGGTCCGGTCACCCAGCCGGCCGCCGACGCGGCCGCACCCGGGATGCTTGCCGCGATGCAGCGCGACCTGGGGCTGACCGCGGACCAGGCGCGGACCCGGATCGCCAAGGAAGCCAGCGCCAACAAGAAGGAAGCGATGCTGCGCGCCACCCTCGGCGCCGACTTCGGTGGGGCATGGCTGTCCCCCGACGGCGGCACCCTGACCGTGGCTGTCACCGACCCGGCCCAGGCCGAAGCGGTGACCGCAGCCGGGGCGAAGGCCAAGCTGGTCGACCGCAGCGCGGCCGAACTCGACCGGGTCAAGGCCAAGCTCGACCGCACTGCGGCGAAGGCGCCGGCGACCGCCGTCGCCGGCTGGTACGTCGACGTGGCCACCAACACCGTGGTGGTGCTGGCCCGCGGCAACGCCACGGTCGCCGAGAGCTTCGTCGCCGGCAGCGGCGCCGCAGCGGACGCGGTACGGATCGTGCGCACCGACGAGACCCCGACCACCCTGTACGACGTCCGGGGCGGCGACGCCTACTACATGGGCGGCCGCTGCTCGGTCGGCTTCTCGGTGACCGGCGGGTTCGTCACCGCCGGGCACTGCGGCAGCGTGGGCACCGCCACCCAGGGCTACAACCAGGTGTCGCAGGGCACCTTCCGCGGGTCGTCGTTCCCCGGCAACGACTACGCCTGGGTGCAGACCAACTCGAACTGGACGCCGCAGCCGTGGGTGAACAACTACAGCGGCGGCAACGTCACGGTCGCCGGCTCGGCCGAGGCGGCGGTCGGCGCGTCGATCTGCCGGTCCGGGTCCACCACCGGCTGGCGCTGCGGCACCATCCAGGCCAAGAACTCGACGGTGAACTACCCGCAGGGGCGGGTGTCCGGCCTGACCCGGACCAACGCCTGCGCCGAGCCCGGTGACTCCGGCGGCTCATGGCTGTCCGGCCAGCAGGCCCAGGGTGTCACCTCCGGCGGCTCGGGCAACTGCTCGACCGGCGGCACCACCTACTTCCAGCCGGTCAACGAGATCCTCTCGGTGTACGGCCTGACGCTGCGCACCAGCGGTGGCGGCAACCCGCCGCCGACCACCCCGCCGCCGGGCAGCGGTACCTGCAGCGGGTACCAGAACACCTACACCGGGTCGCTCTCCTCCGGCGGCACCCAGATCCAGCCCAACGGCAGCTACTTCACCGCCGGCTCCGGCACCCACCGGGCCTGCCTGGACGGGCCGACCAGCCGTGACTTCGACCTCTACCTGCAGCGCTGGAGCGGCAGCGGGTGGGTGAGCGTGGCCAGCGGCACCAGCCCCGGTCCGGACGAGACGCTGACCTACAGTGGCTCCGCCGGCTACTACCGGTACGTGGTCCACGCGTACAGCGGTTCGGGCAGCTACTCGCTCGGCATCACCCGGCCGTAGCCGTTTGTCTCCCGGCCGGGCCGGTCGGGCCGGGAGACTGAGGCTGCCAGGTCCGCGACCGGGGGGGGGGGGGGGGGGTGTGTGTTCCACCCCCCAAGAAAGTGTGTTTTTTTTCCTTCCCTTGCGTGGTTGTCTGTCCCCCAACTCCTTTCTCCTTTTTCCCCCCCCCCCCCCCCCCCCCCCCCCCCCCCCCCCCCCCCCCCCCCCCCCCCCCGGGGCGGGTCGTGTCGTCCCGCACGGGTGCAGGTGGTGACCGGTCAACCGGCCGTGTCCGCGTCGGCCCGCAGCGGATCGTGCCCCAGATCCAGCAGCGCCCGCCGCCACCGGTCGTCCGCCGCGCCCGTCGGCGGGCGGCGGGCGAGCAGGTCCCGGATCCCCTCGACGACCTGCGCCATCACCTGCCGGTCCGGTTCGGTCAGATCCACCCGCCGTTTGCCCAGCACCGCCAGTACGGCACCACCGGGCTGGGGTAGGTCGACGCCGGGGCCGACGAACGCCCGTTCACCGGACGCCTCGGTCAGCAGCCAGTCACGCAACTGTTCCGAACTAATGTTCACGTACGCGTGGAACTCGTTCCACAACTGATCAGTGCCGGTGTCGGTTCGACGGTGCGCCGCCATCGACAACCTCCTCACTACGACGGTCAGTCGGGGGGCTCGGTGCTACTCACCGGGTCGTCGCGGTCGGCCCGGGTCTGCGTACCGGCCGGTTCCGGACGCACATCGGTGTCCGCCAGGACGGCGCCGGGTCCGGTCCCAGTGTCGAGAGGGCTGTTGCGGGCCAGCAGTTCGTCGGTCTTCGCGGACTTCTCACGCTGTTCCTCAGGTTGGCTCATCGTCGTCATCTCCGTTCGTCTGCCGAGCGGCGGGGGCCCGGTCGGATCGGCACCCACCCGGTGGGTTCACCAGCCGGCGCCGGCCGGCGCCGGATCCCGGTCGGCGGCGCTGTCGACGTCGAACCGCAGGCCACCGTCCCGCGCGTCGACGGTGACCCGTTGCCCCGCCGCCAACGTGCCGTCGAGCAGCAACCGGGACAGTTGGTTGTCGACCTCCCGCTGGATCGTCCGACGCATCGGCCGCGCGCCGAACTCCGGCTGGTATCCGGCTCCGGCTATCCAGTCGGCCGCCGCGTCGGTGACCTCCACCGCGATGTCCTGGGCGTGCAGCCGCCGGCGGGTCTCCTCCAGCAGCAGGTCGGTGATCTGGCGCAGCTGCTGCGAGGCCAGTTGCCGGAAGATGATGATCTCGTCGATCCGGTTGAGGAACTCCGGACGGAAGTCCTCCTGCAGCCGGCGCAGCAGGCGCTCGCGCAGGTCGTCGTCGGGACTGTCGCCGTCCACCCCACCGAAGCCGACACTGCGGCCGCCGCCGGTGATCAGCTCCGAGCCGAGGTTGCTCGTCATGATCAGAACCACGTTGCGGAAGTTGACAGTCCGGCCCTGACTGTCGGTCAGCCGGCCGTCGTCGATCAGCTGCAGCAGGACGTTGAACACGTCGGCGTGCGCCTTCTCGATCTCGTCGAGCAGCACCACCGCGTACGGTCGTCGGCGAACCGCCTCGGTGAGCTGGCCCGCCTCCTCGTAGCCGACGTACCCGGGCGGTGCCCCGACCAGCCGACTGACGGTGTGCCGTTCCTGGAATTCACTCATGTCGAGGCGGACCATCCGGTCAGCGTCACCGAACAGGGCCGCCGCGAGGGCCCGGGCCAACTCGGTCTTGCCGACGCCGGTGGGTCCGAGGAACAGGAAACTGCCGACCGGCCGGTCCGGGTCGCCCAGCCCGGCCCGCGAGCGCCGGACCGCCTCGGCGACCGCGGTGACCGCATCGTCCTGACCGACCACCCGTTGGTGCAGTTCGCCCTCCAGCCGCAGCAACCGGTCCCGCTCCTCCTCGGTGAGCTGACTGACCGGGATGCCGGTGGCCCGGGAGACCACCTCGGCGATCTCCTCGATGCTGACCTGGGGAACCCCGGCGCTGTCCGGGCTGCGGGCCGTCTCGATCAGCCGTTGCACCTGCGTCAGCTGGTCCCGCAGGTCGGACGCCCGTTCGTACTGTTCGTCGGCGACCGCCTGGGCCTTGTCCCGGTGCAGCTGCTCGAGCTGCCGTTCCAGGTCCCGAACGTCGGCCGCCGGTGTGCGGGTGCGCAGCCGGACCCGGGCCCCGGCCTGGTCGATCAGGTCGATCGCCTTGTCCGGCAGGAACCGGTCGCTGATGTAGCGGTCGGCGAGTTCCGCCGCCGACAGCAACGCGTCGTCGGTGAACCGCACCTGGTGATGCGCCTCGTAGCGGTCCCGCAGACCGTGCAGGATCGCGATGGTGTCCGCCACGGTCGGCTCGGGCACCAGGACCGGCTGGAACCGCCGGGCCAATGCGGCGTCCTTTTCGATGTTGCGCCGGTACTCGTCCAAAGTAGTCGCACCGACCACCCGCAACTGACCCCGGGACAACGCGGGTTTCAGCATGTTGCTGGCGTCCATCGACCCTTCGGCGCCGCCGCCGCCCGCCCCGACCAGGGTGTGCAGCTCGTCGAGGAAGACGATGAGGTCGTCGCCGTGGCTACGGATCTCGTCAATGACCTTCTTCAGCCGTTCCTCGAAGTCGCCGCGGTACCGGGTACCGGCGACCAGCCCGGCGAGGTCCAGCTGCACCACCCGCTTGCCGATCAGCGTCTGTGGTACGTCCCCGTCGACAATGCGCTGCGCCAGTCCCTCAACGATCGCAGTCTTGCCGACCCCGGCCTCCCCGATCAGCACCGGGTTGTTCTTGGTTCGCCGGGACAGGATCTCCACCGCCTGCTCGATCTCCTCACCCCGGCCGACGACCGGGTCGATCGCGCCCTGGGCGGCGAGTTCGGTCAGATCCTGCCCGTACTGGTCGAGGGTCGGGGTCCCACGGGCCGTCCGCGGTTTGGCCGCACCGCCGCGTTCCGCGCTGGCGTTCTGCAGCGACCGGGGTTCGACGTGGCCGGCCGCCAGCATCCGGCCAGCGGCAGACTCCGGATTGACCGCCAGCGCCATCAGCACGTGCTCGGGTCCGATGTAGGTCGCGCCGGTGGCCCGGGAAAGCTGATGCGCGTCCAGCAGGGCACGTTTCGCCGCCGGGGTCAGCGAGAGGTTCGCCGGCACCTCGCCCCGGCCGGCCGCCGGTCCGCCCAGCTCAGCGAGCAGCCCGTTCGGGTCGGCCCCGGCCCGGCGGACCAACTCCCGTAGCGGTTGACGCTGCAACGCCGCCCAGAGCAGGTGATCGGTGTCCAGGTCACTGGTGCCGGCCTGGGCCGCCCGGCGGGCGGCGGCGGTCAGCAGGTCACGGGCGTCGCCGCTCATCAGCCGGGTGATGTCGACCCGGTGCACCGGCAGCCGGGGCTCACCGCCGGTGAGAAACCGGGCCAGCAGGTCCTCCCAGGGATCGGTGCCGAGCCCTCCCGGGCCGTACGGTCCGTCACTCATCTGCGCCCCCTCGCCGTTACGCCCCGCCGGCTGTGAACCGGACTGTGGCTACCCGGGCCGCCCCGGGCCAAACGTCCCCGCCGTCCGGGACCACCACCGCACCGCGTTTGAGGTACCGGCGCGTGGGTCGGGACAGGCGCGCTCAACCGGTGCCGGGTCCACGGCCGCGGATGCTGGCAGGCTTGGGCGGATGCGGACTTTGCTGATCGTGGACGGCGCGAACGTGGTCGGCTCCCGACCCGACGGCTGGTGGCGCGACCGGATGGCGGCGGCCGTCCGGCTGCGCGATCAGCTGGTCGACGTCGCCGGCCGGGGGCTGCCCGAGCTGACCGGCCCGCTGGAGGTGGTCCTGGTGGTCGAGGGGGCGGCCCGCGGTCTGCCGCCGGCCGGCGGGGTACGGATCGGCGCGGCTCTCGGGTCGGGAGACGATCTGATCGTCGAGATCGCCGCCGAGGGCGGACCAGACCGGCGGGTGGTGGTCGTCACGGCCGACCGCCGATTGCGGGACCGAGTCACCGACGTGGGCGCGCAGGTTCGCGGGCCTCGATGGCTGACCAGGCAGCTGACCGGTCCGGTGTCGGAATTCTGACCGGTATTCAGACTGAATACCTGATCCGCTGCCGGCAGTTGCCCAGGTCGCACCGGTCAAGCACCGATGACCGCGCGTCCGTCGCGGACCAGCCCATCTGCGGGACCGGACAGCCGGGCAGCAATCACCCACCAGCGGTAAGCTCTAATAGAACCTTCCAGCCCCTTGAGGAGGTTTCACCCGTGGCGAGTGTCGCCGAGGTCAAGTCCGCCATCGAAGCCGCGATCATGCAGGTGTCGGAGGGCCAGGCTGCCGTCCAGGCAGCCAGCGAAAAGATCGCCGAGGCGCAGCAGAGCTTGGCGGCGGCCTTCGAAGGCAGCGGCCACGAGGCGGTCGGAGCGGCCCAGGCCGCGCTGTTCCAGGCCAGCTCCGAGCTCGAGGAGTGCCTCGCCGCCACGCTCGCCGCCGTCGAACAGGCGCAGACGTACTCCGCGACGCTGTAGTCACCAATGTCCCTCGCCGAGAATCTCGCCGCCCGGGTCCGGGCGGCCGCCGACGACCTGCCGGTGGGCCAGCTCGCGGTCGCGGTGCAGCGGCTGCGCGCCGCGACCGAGTTGCTCATCTGGGTCCGCCAGGAGTCGGCGGACCCGCTGGCGGTGCCGCAGCTCACCGGCGCGACCGAACACGCGGAGCAGGCCGGCCACGCGATGCGGGTGGCTGCGCAGTCGGTGGACGACTACCTGGCTGCGATCGGCTTCGGCGCCGGCCCGGCGGCGGGGGGCGACAGCGGGTGGCGGGCGGCACTGGACGGCGACCAGGAACCGACGGCGGCACCGGGCCTGTCTCTTCCACCCACCCTACGCTTCCGACGATCTTCT
>NZ_JBSWXD010000103.1:0-23608 GCF_056160425.1 Micromonospora sp. ABR4_055 | reverse complement strand
CCCGCCTCCTCCCCTCTATTGGGTGTGCACTTTTTGTTCTCTCCTCCCCCACCCCCCTACCCCTTCCCCCCCCCCCCCCCCCCCCCCCCTCCGCCCACCCCCCCCCCCCCCCCCCCCCCCCCCCCCCCCCCCCCCCCCCCCCCCCCCCCGACGCGAAGTCCGATGTTGACCGCCCGTCCTGGCATTGGCGGTCACTGAGAGTGAAAGTGAAGCCGGGTAGGTAAGCCTGAGTTGGCCGTGCGGGTCTGACGAGGGCGGCGGTCTTGGTCGTAGTCCGAGCGCGGTGATCGGATGCGCGCCTTCTGACAGGCCGTCGGTATGTCGACTCGATGAAGAGCAGTGGATCATCGCCCGGGGCGATGCCTGGCGGGACGGCAGAGGTTGCCGGTGACCGGGAGAGGGGCCTACGGCTTGCGCATCCACGTCGCCGGATCGGTGATGAAGACACCTTTGCCCTGGTGGCGGTCGATGACCTCGAGCGCTTCGAGGCGCACAAACACCAGGCGGATCGTTGACGGGCTCACGTCGTACTGCTTGCAGAGCTGGGCGATCGACGGCAGCTTGTCGCCGGCCTTGAGCGTGCCGGTGTTGACATCGGCAACGATGGCGTTCGAGATCTTGAAGTAGTCGGGCAAAACAGGCATGGCGCTCCCTCGCGTGGCACCTCCATTCGACCACGTCACTTATGTGTGGAGCAAGGTTTAGGTAGCTTCCACGCGGAGGTTGACATCGGCGACATCCGCACATAAGTTCATCGCTACGAGCGCTCCCTCGCGTGGCAACGATGGGGTGTTCGTGCACTGGTCGGGGCGGGGTGGTGGCGCGCGGCCTGCCCGTCCCGACCGCCCTACCCGAGCAAATCCCCGCGAAACCCGTAAACCCGTGAGCAGCGGAGATCCAGAATGAGCCGCTCCGGGGTCGTACTCGCCGAACGAGGCTGCGACCGCCGGAGCTGGGGCGACCCGTCGGCTGCGAGTCCTCCCGCTTCGGCCTTCCCGGCCGGCGGGTCGCCCCGTCCAAGCACACAGATACGCAGCACCAGCACCGGGAGCAGATCAGGCACAGCAACAGCGCGGCATCGCGTCGGCGGCACCAGCTGCCGGCGTACTCCTGACCGAAGGGGAACCCCGACGATGCGCAACCTTCTCCACCGGATCTTCAACCGACCAGGCCGGCGAGCAAACTCGGTGGTCGAGCCACCGCAGCACCGGCGGCCCCGCAACGCCGGAGTGTTCCGCCGGCCGCCGCTGCGGCCCCGGATCCACCCCGGCCAGGTCCGCGACCGCCGGTTCCGCGAAGTGCGGCGCGGCCTCGACCCTGCCGAGGTGTACGCCTTCCTGCACTACGTCGCCGAGGACCTGACCGTCCTGCGGGACGACCTGCGGCGCACCGACGACGAGAACCTGCGGATCAAGCGGGCGCTGCGCGAATGGCAGTCCGCCCAGACCCGGACGTACGCATGACCGCCGGGCCGCGTACCCAACTGGTGCTGACCGTCGCGAACCTGGACACCGGCGCGGTCGCCTCCACCAGCGTGATGCCCGGCGACATCGAGCCGGAGCCGGCACCGCACGGCGGCTGGGAGATACCACTGTGGCCGGTGCGTGACGAGCTGGCGGCGCAGGTCAAGGTCGACCGGTCGACGCTGCGTGACCTGCGCTATCTGGACCACACCGCTGCTCTGGGAGCCAATGCGGTGCTGACCCTGCCGTCGACCTGGCGGCCGGACCTGCCGGACGCCGAGCGGGCCGCCGGGCTCGCGGCGGCGCACACCGGTCCCGGCCATCCGGCCTGGTCGATCCACTTCGGGCGTACGTTGGCTGAGCCGCCGGTCAGCGTCGACGAATCGTTGGGCCGGCTGTGCGCGCTGGCCGACCTGCTCTGCCTCGACCTGGTCCTCGAGGCCCGGTGGGGGGTGTTCGCGGCCGATCTCAACTGGGACATCAGGTTCGAGACGCCCGGCGCGGCCGTGCCCCGTGACCAGCGCGGGTACGCCGCGAGCCTGCCCGCCGCCGTCGACGGTACCGCCGTGGCGGACGCGTTGGCCGGGCTGGCCGAACGGTCGTTGACCGCACCGGCGCACTTCCTGCTGCCGGCGCTGCGGTCGGCGGCGCCGCCCGACGGGATCGACGTCGATCGGCTGGAGCGCCGGATCGTCCAGGACTGCGGTACGCCGCCGCCGGTCCCGGCCGGCGCGGGGGAGTGGACCGCCGGGGCGCAGGCCATCTGGCGGGACCGCCGCTGGCGGCACACGTCGCTGTGCCGGATCCCGGGCCCTCGGCCGGCGATCCCCGAACTGGCCCCGGTGCTGCGCCGGACCTGGCAGCCGCCGCTGCCGCCGTGGTTCGGCGAGCCGATCCCGAGTGTGCCGTGCCCGGACTGTCACGCCACCGGCTGGCGGCACCCGGTGCTGACCTGCCGGCGGTGCGGTGGCCACGGCCGGCAGTTCGACGCTGCCGTCGTCACCGTCACCAATCTTCGGGACCGGGCGACGCACGTCGAATGGCGGCCGAGCCGCACCACCGGTCCAGCGGCCGGTGCGTCCGTCATCGCATCGGGTGGGCTGCCGGTGGTGCGGCTGCCGGAACGGTTCCGGCTGGGCCGGCTGGCCGGGGTGTTCGGCGTACGGCCGGTGGACCTGCTCGACCTGACCGGCGAGCGGGTGGTCCCGCAGGAGCTGCGCGACGGGGTGGTGCCGGTGCTCGGCGACGGGCCGGACCCGATCCGGCGGTACCTGCGGGCTGCCGCCGCCGGTCGACCCGGTGCCCGCCTGCTGGTGCACGCCACCGACTGGGCCGAACTGCCGGCGTTCGACGCGTTCGCTGCGCTGGTGGTCGGGCTCGGTCTGGCGCTGCGGGTGACCGCGCGGGACATGCGGCCGTACGTCGACGATCCGATGGTGGTGCACGACCTGCTCTGGGGCGTCGAGGCGTTGCCGGTGACCAGCACTGCGGCCGGCGGGACGAACCCGGCCGGTGGAAAGGGGCTGGTGGATGAGCTGGAGCCGGTAGACGAGCTGGAGCCGGTGGACGAGCCGTTGAGCCGCAGCGTGCCGCAGGCGATCGGCTGCTGCCTGCGCTACCTGGAGCTGGCGGTGGTCGAGTCGCTGCCGGCCGACCCGGCGCGGCCGATCCCGGTGCCGCAGCAGCTGGCGCCGCCGGTCGTGCCGGACATCGTCGGGCAGCTCACCGAGCTGGCCGCCGCGCACGCCGGGCAGGTGGTGGCCGCGCATCTGGACCAGGCCGGCTGCCGATTCTGGGTCGCCCCGAGCCGCTGACGCTTGATGCCACAGGTGCATCAAGATGCACCTGTGGCATCAAGCTGAAACTCGTATCTGCCCCGGGGAGGGTCCGGAGTGGGCGGTTCAGGCGGATTTGCGGTCAGCGGTCTTCTTCGCGGCGGTCTTGCGGGCACCTGACTTCTGCGTACCGCCGGTCTTCTGACCGGTGCTCTTTGCGGCGGCCTTGCGGGCGTCGGTCTTCTTCTCCGGCTGGGCCTTCTTGGCGGTGGTCTTCTTCTGGTCGGCGGCCGCCGACTTTTTCGCCGGAGCCGTCCTCCTGGCTGGGGCCGCCTTCTTCGCCGCCGGCGCGGCGGCGGCCTTGGCCGACTTGGCGGAGGTGATCGGGGTCGGCTCGGCGGGCTCCCGGTCCTTGCCAGCAGCCTCGTCCGAAGCTTCGCCAGCGGCTTCCCCGCGCGCCACCCGGGCCCGCTCGACCGAGGCGCGCAGCGCGGCCATCAGGTCGACCGCGGCGGCCGGTGCCTCCTCTTCCTCCTCCGGGGCGACGATCTCCCGGCCCTCCACCTTGGCGTCGATGACCTCCTGCAGTGCCGCCCGGTAGTCGTCGGTGTACTCGTCCGGAGCGAACTCGCCGGCCATCGAGTCGATCAGCGAGGCGGCCATCGCCAGCTCCGGCGGACGGACCTGGATGTCGTCGTCGAGGAAGCCGAACGACGCCTGCCGGATCTCGTCCGGCCAGAGCATCGTGTTGAGCACCAGCACGTTGTCGCGTACCCGCAGGGTGGCGAGCTGCTCGCGTTGCCGGATCGCGACCTTGACGATCGCCACCCGGTCAGAGTCGGCCAGGGCGTCGCGCAGCAGCACGTACGGCTTGGTCGCGGTGCCTTCCGGCTCCAGGTAGTAGGCCTTGTTGTAGAGCATCGGGTCGACCTGGTCGGCCGGCACGAACTCCAGTACGTCGATCGCCCGGGAGGTGCTCAACGGCAGGTCGGCGAAGTCCTCGTCGGTGAGGATCACCATCTCGCCGCCGCCGAGGTCGTAGCCCTTGGCGATGTCGTCGTAGCTGACCTCCTCGCCGTCGACCGAGCAGACCCGCTTGTACCGGATGCGCCCGCCGTCCTCCCGGTGCACCTGGTGGAACCGGATGTCCTTCTCCTCGGTGGCGGAGTACAGGCGTACCCCGATCGACACGAGGCCGAACGACACCGCGCCTTTCCAGATCGCGCGCATGGCTGATCCCCTTCGCCACCACCGGCGGCCGCCGACCTGTCCCGCCCTTCCCCAAGGTCAAGATCGCCAGGTCGGCCCGGTGTTGATCCAGGATCGCATCCGACAGAACTGAGCGCGACCACTTCGTTGCTGGTTTTACAGTGGCAGGGTGCCGGGTGGACCGCTGCGGCCGATGCTCGCGACGACCGGGGAGCTGCCCACAGGCCCCGGCTGGTGGTACGAGTTCAAATGGGACGGCGTGCGCGCTTTAGCCGATATATCCGGCGGGGGGCAGCGGCTGTACGCCCGGTCCGGTGCTGAGATCACCATCGCCTACCCGGAGCTGTCCGGGCTGCCCCGCGCCCTGGACGACGCCCTGCTCGACGGGGAGATGGTGCTGCTCGACGCCGCCGGCCGGCCGTCGTTCACCCTGCTCGCCGAACGGATGCACGTACGGGATCCGGCGCGGGCGGCCCGACTGGCCGCCGGTGCGCCGGCCACGTACATGATCTTCGACCTGCTGCGGCTGCGCGGCGCCGACCTGACCGGCTGGCCGTACCACGACCGGCGGCACGCCCTCGAAGCGCTCGGGCTGGCCGGGCCGGCGTGGGCGGTGCCGCCCAGCTTCACCGACGGGCCGGCGACCCGGGCCGCCGCCGCCGAGCACGGGCTGGAAGGCGTGGTCGCCAAGCGGCGCGACGCGATCTACCGGCCGGGTGCCCGCAGCCCCGACTGGGTCAAGGTGAAAATCGAGCTGACCCGGGACTTCGTCGTCGGTGGCTGGCGTCCCGGGGCCCGCCGGATCGGTGGGCTGCTGGTCGGCGTACCGGTGCGGGACGCGGCCGGAGTGGCGACCGGCGCACTGCGGCTCACCGGCCGGGTCGGCGGCGGGATCGGCTCGGCTGCCGAGCGGGCCCTGCTGGCCGCGTTGGAGCCGCTGCGCACCGACATGTCGCCGTTCGACGCTGCGCTGCCCCGGGAGGACGCCCGCGGTGCGATCTGGGTACGCCCAGAGGTGGTGATCGAAGTACGGTACGGCCAGCAGACCCCGGACGGGCGGCTGCGGTTCCCCCGGTTCCTGCGGATCCGCCCGGACGTGCCGGCCACCGACGTCACCGAGGAGGACGCCGATGCGGGCTGACCGCGGTCTCGGCGCGGGCGAGCGCCGGATCCGGGTGGACGTCACCGGCCGGTCGCTGGAGCTGTCCAACCTGGACAAGGTGCTGTACCCGGCGGCCGGGTTCACCAAGGGCGAGGTGATCGACTACTACACCCGGGTCTCCGGTGCGCTGCTGCCGCACCTCGCCGACCGGGCGCTCACCCGGATCCGCTACCCGAACGGCGTCGACGGCCAGTTCTTCTTCGAGAAGAACGCCCCGGCCAGCACCCCGGACTGGGTGCGTACCGAGCGGCTGCCGACGCCCGGGTCGTCACGGGGCCGCGACGAGCTCGACTTCGTGGTCGCCGACGACCTGCCCACCCTGGTCTGGCTGGCCAATCTGGCCGCGTTGGAGCTGCACACCCCGCAGTGGCGGGTCGGCGCAGACCCGGACCTGCTGGTCGTCGACCTCGACCCGGGGGCGCCGGCCGGGATCGAGGAGTGCTGCGCGGTCGCGGTGCTGATCCGCGACCGGTTCGCCGACGACGGCATCGCCTGCTTCCCGAAGACCTCCGGCCGCAAGGGCATGCAGCTCGGCGCGCCGGTGTCGGCCGGGCAGCCGGCCGACGTCGTCTCCGGCTACGTGAAGCGGGTCGCCGAGGAGCTGGAACGCCGCGCACCGAAGACGATCACGTCGAAGATGGCCAAGCGGCTGCGCCCCGGCCGGGTCTTCATCGACTGGAGCCAGAACCACGCGGCGAAGACGACGGTGGCGCCGTACTCGCTGCGGGCCGGCCCGGTGCCGGCCGCCTCCGCGCCGCTGACCTGGCCGGAGGTGGAGGCCGCGGCGGCCGGCGAGCCGGGCGTCGTCCGCCAGTTCACCGCCGCCGAGGTGCTGGACCGGCTCGCCGAGTACGGCGACCTGCTCGCCGACCTGCTGACCGTCGGGCCGCCGGTCCCGGACCGCCGACAAGGGTCAGGGTAGGGCCGGGCCGAGGACGTCGTCGGCGTCGACGATCGTGTACGCGTACCCCTGCTCGGCGAGGAACCGCTGCCGGTGCGCGGCGTACTCGGTGTCGATGGTGTCCCGGGAGACCACGGTGTAGAAGTGCGCCTGCCGGCCGTCGGCCTTGGGTCGCAGCACCCGGCCGAGCCGTTGTGCCTCCTCCTGCCGGGAGCCGAACGTGCCGGACACCTGGATCGCCACCGCCGCCTCCGGCAGGTCGATGGAGAAGTTCCCGACCTTGGAGATGATCAGCGTGGGAATCTCACCGTTGCGGAACGCGTCGAACAGCCGTTCCCGCTCCTTGTTGGTGGTGGAGCCCTGCACGATCGGCGCGCCCAGGAACTCGCCGAGCTGGTGCAGCTGGTCGATGTACGCCCCGATGACCAGCACCTGGTCACCGTGGTGCCGGTCGACCAGCGCCTTGACCACCGGCAGCTTGGTACGCGCGGTGGCCGCCGCCCGGTACCGCTCCTCGGTCTCGGTGACCGCGTACCCCATCCGTTCCGCGTCGGTGAGGGTGACCCGGACCTCGACGCATTCGGCCGGGGCGATCCAGCCCTGCGCCTCGATGTCCTTCCACGGCGCGTCGTAGCGTTTCGGCCCGATCAGTGAGAAGACGTCGCCTTCCCGGCCGTCCTCGCGGACCAGGGTGGCGGTCAGGCCGAGCCGGCGGCGGGCCTGCAGATCGGCGGTGAACCGGAAGATCGGCGCCGGCAGCAGATGCACCTCGTCGTAGATCACCAGGCCCCAGTCGCGGGCGTTGAACAGGTCGAGGTGGGTGAAGGCGCCCTTACGGCGCGAGGTCAGCACCTGGTACGTGGCGATGGTGACCGGGCGGATCTCCTTGCGCTCGCCGGAGTACTCGCCGATCTCGTCGGCGGTCAGCGAGGTGCGGGCGACCAGCTCCCGCTTCCACTGCCGGCCGGCGACCGTGTTGGTGACCAGGATCAGGGTGGTCGCCTTGGCCTCGGCCATCGCGGCCGCGCCGACCAGCGTCTTGCCGGCGCCGCAGGGCAGAACCACCACTCCGGAGCCGCCGGCCCAGAACTGCTCGACCGCCTCCTGCTGGTAGGAGCGCAGCGACCAGCCGGGACGCCCGTCGGCGCCGGCGGTGTCCAGCTCGATCAGGTGCGCCTCGCCGTCGACGTAGCCGGCCAGGTCCTCGGCCGGCCAGCCGAGCTTGAGCAGGCCCTGCTTGAGCCGGCCCCGCTCGGACGGGTGCACCGCCACCGTGTCGTCGTCGATCTTGTCGCCGAACATGCCGGCGAGCTTCTTGCTCTTGGTCACCTCGGTCAGTACGGCCCGGTCGGTGGTCCGCAGCACCAGCCCGTACGCGGGGTCGTTGGCCAGCTGCAGCCGGCCGTACCGGTCCATGGTGTCGGCGACGTCGACCAGCAGCGCGTGCGGCACCGGGTAGCGGGAGAACTTCAGCAGCGCGTCGACGACGCTCTCGGCGTCGTGCCCGGCGGCGCGGGCGTTCCACAAACCGAGCGGGGTGAGCCGGTACGTGTGAACGTGCTCGGGCGAGCGCTCCAGCTCGGCGAACGGGGCGATCGCCATCCGGCACGCGGTGGCGTCCGGGTGGTCGATCTCAAGCAGCAAGGTCTTGTCTGACTGGACGATAAGTGGTCCGTTGTTCACTGTCGGTATCCCCCTTCTGGCCGACCCACCAGTCTTGCACGTGATCGTCCGACGTTGGGCGGCTCCGGTGACCGACGCCACTGTCGGAGTGACGATCATTGCGTACCCCGTGAGTATCGCCACCTCCGCTGCTCTGCGGTCGGATCCTTGCCGATCGCAGCAGGTGTCGTCGAAACGATTCGAAGAAACCTCCAATCAGTACTCCTCTATGTCTTGAGCGTGTCAGGCCCAGCACCTATGCTCCATGCTGTGGGGCTGAGGGCATGCCTCACCTGCATCCACCGGCCTTGTCGGGAGTCGGCCGGGGATGGCCGTCGGCAACATCTGTGCCGTCCGAGCCGGGCCTCGGGCGTCGAGCGCTGCGGGCCGGTCTCGTCCACCTCGGTCTAGCGTTCCGGGTCACGCCGCACGACGGTGCCGAGTGCCTCTCCGTCCCTACTGGCCACCCGCTGACAGCTTGCTCGCGAGCTGTCCGGCGCCATCTGCGCCGGTACCCGTACACCGTCAGCTCTGGTCACGAATGCAGGAGAGGAAGGAAACGATGACCGGGCAGAAGCGTACGTGCGCGGTCAGTCGAGACCGCTGTGCCGGTGAGGACCGTCCTGCCGCACCGGCCCAGCTGAACCAGCACATCTCGGCAGGGATCCCGGCCAGCCCACTGCGGATGGTCACCCAGTAGATCAGGGGAAGTAAATGAGAAAGTGGAGAATCAACGCGGCCGTTGGGTCCGTCGGGGCTGTGCTGCTCGCCTCGGCCGCGGTGGCCGCCGCGACCCCGGCCGCCGCGGCCGCCGGATGCTCGGTCAACTACGCGGTGTCGTCGCAGTGGCCGGGTGGGTTCGGTGCCAGCGTGACCATCACCAACCTCGGTGACCCACTCGCTAGCTGGAGCCTCACCTGGTCATTCGGTGCAGGCCAGACGGTTACGCAGGCATGGAACACGACGTTGACCCAGAGCGGTGCGGCGGTGACCGCCAGAAATGTCAGCTACAACGGCACCATCCCGACAAACGGTACGACCTCGTTCGGCTTCAACGGGTCGTGGAACGGCAGCAACCCCGCTCCCACCAGCTTCGCGCTGAACGGAGTGGCCTGCACCGGCGGTACGGTGCCCACCTCCGCACCTCCCACCACCGCGCCGCCGCCGACCACCGCGCCTCCCACCACCGCACCGCCGACCACGCGGCCGCCGACCGGGCCGGCTGACATCACGGTGAACAGCTCCACCAGATACCAGACCGTCGACGGTTTCGGGGCCGCCACCTGGATCTGGGGCAGCAGCACGTGGTCGACGGCCGAGACCCAGACCCTGGTCGGACTGGGCCCCGATCAGATGGGACTGTCGATCATCCGGACCGGCATCTCACCTGAGTCCGGCGAATGGTCGAACCAGGTCAACGCCCTGCGCACGGCGAAGTCGTACGGCTCCGACGTGAAAATCCTCGCCTCGCCCTGGACGGCGCCAGCGGCGTGGAAGACCAACAACAGCCGGATCAACGGCGGCAAGCTGCGCACCGACTACTACGACGACTACGCCAACCATCTGAACAGCTATGTCCAGTACATGCGCAACCAGGGGGTGACGGTCGACGTCACCTCCGTGCAGAACGAGCCGGACTGGCACCCCAGCTACGATTCGATGGACTGGAACGGGACCGAGCTGCGCAACTTCGTCCGCGACCACGGGTGGCGGGTGCAGAACACCGAGCTGATGGTCGCCGAGGCGGTCAACATGAACTACAGCTACACCGATCCGACCCTCAACGACGCAGGCGCGCGCAACAACATCGGCTACATCGGCGGGCACCTGTACGGCCTAGAGTCCCAGGGTCGACTGAAGCCGTACAACCTGGCCAACCAACACGGTAAGCCGGTGTGGATGACCGAGTGGAACCATCACGAGGCCGACGGCAGCGGCTCCAACATCTGGGGCGACCCGAGTAACCTGGCCGTCTGGGACGAGACGCTCGACGACATCATGCGTACCGTTCACCGGATCATGGAGGCCAACTGGGCCGCCTACATCTGGTGGTACGGCAAGCGGTTCTACTCCTTTATCGGTGACGGTGATGCGACCTACGGCACCACGGCGGGAGCGCCGCTCAAGCGCGGGTACGCGTTTTCGCAGTACGCCAAGTACGTGCGCCCCGGCTACCAGCGGGTCGCCCTGACGAAGAGCTCCAAGGCGTCACCGCTGGAGGTGACCGCCTACACCGGGGACGGTAAGACCACCCTGGTCATCCTCAACCGGTCGAACAGCGCGGTGAGCGGCGCGGTGGTTCAGGCCCCGCAGAACGTGACGCGGGCCGAACACTACCTCACCTCGCGGTACTCCAACGCGGCCAGCCAGTCCGTCGGGGTGAACGGCCAGCAGGTCACCGTCAACGTGGGCGCACGCAGCATCTCCACCGTCGTACTCACCCATTGAGGGCAGCGGGGGGGGGGGGGGGGGGGCTGACTCCCCCACTCCCCCCCCCCCCCCCCCCCCCCCCCCCCCCCCCCGACCCCGACGGTGCCGGCCGGTGCCAAGCACGTCTGCAGGCACCGGACACGTCGGCCGGTGCCGGTTGCTGTCCGATCCGGCCCCGACCTGCCAGTCTGGAGACAGTGAAGGGCAGCGATCGGGCCGGGAGGCGGTCATGGCGGTCAACGACAGTGCGGATCGACCAGGGTCGACCGACCGGGGCTACCCGGTGTCGGTCTCGCGGGCCACGTTGTTCTGGTACGCGTTCGCGTCGACCCTGCTCGTCGGCTGGTTCCTGTTCGGCTGGCTGGTGTTGCGTCAGGGCTTCGTCGACTCGGTGGGTGAGGCACTCGGCACCGGATCCGCGCTGCTGCTCACGGTGTCGGTGATTGAGGCGGCTCGCCGGCACCGGCACGACGGCCGGCCCACGGGCTGACGGCTCCGGGCGTACCGACCGGGAGCCGACTGCTGTGCGGTCAGGACCGACCCGACGTGACGGGCCGACGCGCGGTCAGTCGTGCACCACCGCTGCGGTCACCCGCTGCAGCGCGAAGGTGTGCAGCGTCTCGGTCCGCTCGTCCTCGGCCCGCAGGTAACCCGCGCCGATCGACACCGGACGGACCAGCCGGGAAGCGGCGGCGCCGTGTGCGTCCACGTAGCCCACCCAGACCAGCGCCTTGTCCCGTACCGCCTGCTGCAGCACGGCCAGCGCCTGCGAGTGCGCCTGCACCGCGGCCAACCCGTCGACCGCCTGCCCGGTCGCCGCCCGGATCGTCCCGGGCGTGCGCCGTACCGCCCGGGCCGCCGCCTCCCCCCGGCGAAGCTGCTCGACCAGACCGCTGATCCAGGGTGCGGTCAGCTTCGGCGCGGCCAGCGGATCGATTGACCGCAACGTCACCGGGTGCCGCGCCGGTGCCCGCCGGGCCCGTGGCCGGCCAGTACGCAGTGCGGCACCGGTGCCGTCCTCCGGCACCGGGGCGTAGCCGGCCTGCCGCAGCGCCTCCAGCATCCGGCCGGCGGGCACCACACAGACCAGCACCGTCGGCGCCAGCCGACGCAGCGACAGCGTGGCCAGCCGGCGGTCGGCCAGCACCGTGGCCAGCAACGCCTCGTCGTCGCTGCGCAGATAGCCGCCGGCCGATCCGGCGCGCAACCCGCCATGGGTACGGGCTGAGTCGTCGATCAGGTAGGTGAGGCCCTGCGGCACCGGGGTGCGGGACCGCCGGGCGAACAACTCATGCAGTTCGGCCGCCTGGTAGCCGGCGTCCAACGCCCGACGCACACTCGCCGGCGTGACCCGGTGCACGCTGGCCGCCCCGATCGACTCCGGCTCGGCGACCAGCTCCAACTCGGCAGCCAGGGCCGGCTCCGGTGGACCGGGCACCACCACGGTCAGATCGGCCTGCACCAGGACGTGGTCCACCGGGGACGGCAGCAGGTCGTCCAGCGCGCGTTCCACCGTCGACGCCGCACCTCGGTGCTCGCGTTCGGTGGCCCGTACGCCGAGCGGATCGTCGTCGGCTGCGGTGTCCCGACCGTCCCGGCCCTCCCCGGCGAGCAGCGAGCGGCCGTACCCGGTCAACACGCCCAGCCCGGTGACGCCCAGCTGAGCCGCCTCGTCGAGGACCTCGCGGTGCAGGTCGTCGCGGCCCCGGCTGCGCCGTGGCGCCTGCCATGCGAGCAGCGCGAGCACCTCGTCGGCGGTCGGCGCGGCCCCCGGCGGCAACGCGGCCAGCACCCCCAGCACGGTACGGCGCACCGTCGGCGCGCCGGCCCGCTCCACGTCGGTCGACAACGCGGTGATCGGCCGGTCCCGGTCGTCCCGGCGGCCGATCAACCCGGCCCGCCGGGTCATCGCCAGCCACGCCCCGGCCAGCCGCTCCCACCGCCGGGCCACCGGTTCGTTCATCCACTGGTCGTAGTTGCCGGTCGGCAGGATCTGCTGGTCGACAGCGGTGCGACTCGCCGTGGCGGGCAGTTCGGCGGCACCGAGCAGCCCGGCGGCGTACCCGATCTCGATCAGCAGCCCGGCCAGCGACTCGCTGACCCCACCGGCGCGGGCCAGCCGGCGCAGCTCCCGCACCCCGATCCCGCCGGTACGCAGCAGCGGCGCCGGCTCGGCGGCCAACGCCTCCAGCAGCGCGCCGGCCTGCCGGACCAGCTCCATCGCCTGCCCGGCACCGGTCGAGTCCACCGCCTTCGGATCGCGTTCGGCGGAACCCGCCGCAGGCGGGTCGGGGCGCAGCGCGCCGAGCGGCCCGGTGTCCCGCCGCAGCAACAGCCCGACCTCGCGGGGCAACTCCACGGCCTGGCTGCCGGCCGTCGCCGGCGCATCGGTGACCACCGCCAGCAGGCCGGCCTCGACCAGCCAGCGCACCGGACTCACCCCGTCGCCCGGACCGAGGGCGGCGGTGGCGGCGGCGGCCGGGGCTTCGCGGGCCTGAGCGCCGGTGGCCGGGACGGCGGCGGCGGTACTCACCGTGCCGAGTGGCGGGCCGACGGCGAGCCGGTCGAGTACCGCCCGGGCCGACGGCGGGGCGCTGAGCAGCGTCCGGCGCAACGCGGCCGGATCGGCGCACCGTCGAGCCACCCGGTCGTCCAGGTCGGCGGCGGGCCGGCCCAGCCCGGCTGGGTACGGCGAACTCGCCTCGTCCACCCCGCCGGCCACCCGGAACCGCCCAGCCGACCCGTACAGCAGGCAGCGGGCCAGCAGCCGGTCCACCGCCGCGCGGACCTGAGCCGCGGTCGCCCCGCTGCCCGGCGCGGTGGCCATCGCCAGCACCGCGTCCAGCTCGACGGCGGCGTCAGCGCTGTCGGCCGAACCGGCCGGGTGGACCGTAGCGGCGGAACCGGCCGGGTCGGCTGCGGCGGCCGAACCGGCGCTGGCCGGTAGCTCCCGGCACAGTCGCGCGGCGTCCAGGATCCGCAGGGTGAACTCGTCGAGGTCGTCGAGCGCGCGGGCAGAGGAGACCCGCGACTGTGCCCGGGCGGCCAGCGTGGCGATGTCGGTCGGCGCCGGCACCACCAGATCCGGACGCAGGCGCAGCAGGTCACCCAGCTCCGCGTCGGAGCGGGAACGCAGGTGGTCGGCGAGTGTGTTGGCCATGGTTGTTCCACGCTAGCCCGCCGGACGCCCCAGGTGGCCTCGGCCGTACGGAGCAGATGCTCCGGCGCGTGAGTCGCCCACATAGGCTCACCCTCCGGCCGCCACCCGGCCGGCCACCCGCCGGCCGGACCCACCCGTCGTGGCGGGCGTGACGAGGAAGGACGTGCGCATGTCGCCGGTGGTCGGATTCGACCTGGACATGACATTGATCGACTCGCGGCCGGGGGTCGCCGCCACCTACCGGGCGTTGACCGAGCTCACCGGGGTGCAGGTGGACGCCGAGGTCGCGGTGTCCCGGCTCGGCCCGCCGCTGCGCCACGAGATCAGCCAGTGGTTCCCGGCTGATCAGGTCGATGCCGCAGTCGAGCAGTTCCGGTCGCTCTACCCCCACTACGCGGTAGATCCGACGCTGCCGATGCCCGGGGCGGTCGCCGCGCTTGAACTGGTCCGGAAGTGGGGTGGCCGGGTGGTGGTGGTCACCTCGAAGCTCGGCCGGCTGGCTCGTCTGCACCTGGACCACCTGAGCCTGCCGGTGGACGAGGTCGCCGGCGACCTGTTCGCCGAAGGCAAGGCGGCCGCCCTGCACGAGTACGCCGTACAGCTCTATGTGGGTGACCACACGGCGGACATGGTGGCCGCGCGGACCGCCGGGATACCGGGTCTCGGGGTGGCCTCCGGCCCCTGTTCGGCGGCTGAGCTGCAGTCCACCGGAGCGGCTGCGGTGATCGACGACCTGACCGGATTCCCGGCGGCGGCCGACGCTCTGCTCCGGCTAGCCTGGTGAGGTCAATCCTGCGAGTGAAGTCGAGGTCAGTGGTGCCGACGGGTCGAGTGAAATGGTACGACGCGGGGAAGGGGTACGGATTCGTCACCAGTGACGAGGGTGGCGACGTGTTCCTGCCCAAGGGTGCGTTGCCGGCTGGCGTCACCGACCTCAAGTCCGGGCAACGGGTGGAGTTCGGGGTGGTGGACAGCCGGCGCGGCGCGCAGGCGCTCGGCGTACAGCTGTTGGAGGCCCCGCCGTCGGTCGCCGAGCTGCGGCGGCGACCGCCGGAGGAGCTGCACGGACTGGTCGAAGACATGATCAAGGTGCTGGAGGCCAAGGTCCAGCCGGACCTGCGGCGGGGCCGGTTCCCGGACCGCAAGACGGCGCAGACCGTGGCCCAGCTGGTGCACGCGGTCGCCCGCGAACTGGAGGTCTGACCCCGCAGGCGCGGTCCACGGACTGCAGCGGTCGGCGGTCTACCGCTGCCGTAGCTGGTCGCCGGGCGGCGGCGCGAGCAACCCTGCCATCGGTGGGGTGAGCCCGTGCGCCGCTGCCCGGTCCAGCAGCGCGGCGACCGCCGCGTACCCGTCGGCACCGAGGTCGGCGGTGAAGTCGTTGACGTACAGCCCGATGTGCCGGTCCACCACGTCCGGCTCCATTTCCTGAGCGTGCGCCAGCACGTAGTCGCGGGAAGCGCCCGGATCGGCCCAGGCCAGTCGGACCGACTCGCGTACCCAGCCGGCCGCCTGCGCCGGGTCGACCACGCCCCGTCGGGCCAGGATCGCGCCCAACGGGATCGGCAGGCCGGTGTCGGACTCCCACCATGCCCCTAGGTCGACCAGCGCGGTGAGCCCGTACCGCTGGTACGTGAACCGCGCCTCGTGGATCACCAGCCCGGCGTCGTACCGGCCGGTGGCGACGCCGGGCATGATCTCGTGGAACGGCACGACCTCGATCCGGGCCGGCGGCCGGTCTGCCGACCAGAGCCGGAACAGCAGGTACGCGGTGGTCCGCTCGCCGGGTACGGCGACGGTCGCCCCGGTCAGGTCGCCGGCTGACCAGCGGCCCTCCTCGGCCGTACCACCGCCAGCCGTGCGGCCAGCCGGTACGACGCCGGCCCTGCCACCGGTCAGCAGCAGTGGGCCGCAGCCTCGGCCCAACGCACCCCCACAGGGCAGCAGATGGTAGTCGGGCAGCAGCCAGGGCAACGCGGCGAAGCTGACCTTGACCAGGTCGAACTCGCCGCGTTCGGCGGCGGAGTTGGTGACGTCCACGTCGGCGTACCGGACGGTGACCGGCGGGGCGTCCGGTACCAGCCCGTGCACCAGGGCGTGGAAGACGAACGTGTCGTTGGGGCAGGGGGAGAATGCCAGCCGCAGGGTCACGTCAACCACGGTAGTCGGCACGCCGGCTGGTCAGCGCGCTGGCCGCCGTGGTCAGCGCGGCCATCGCCTGCGGAAGCCGCCAGCCGGCCCGGTCGCGCGGGCCGACCGGGTTGGAGATGGTGCGCAGCTCCGCGAAGGGCAGCCCGGCCAGCTCGGCGGCGCGGGCCACCCCGTACCCCTCCATGGCCTCGGCCACCGCGTCGGGGTGGCGGCCGATGAGCGTTCCTGCGGTCGTCGCGGTGCCGGTCACGGTGTTCACCGTCAGCACCGCGCCGGGTACGGCGTCCGGCAGTGCCGCCCGCAGCCAGCCGGTGAGTGCGTCGTCGGTGGCGGCGACCGCGGTGCCGAAGCCGAGCTCGTCGATCGCCAGGAACCCGTCCGGCGATTCGGCGCCGAGGTCGGCCGCGACGCTGCGGGTGGCAATGGCGGTCTGCCCGACGGCGATCCGGTCGGGGAACCCGCCGCCGATCCCCGCGCTGACCACCGCGTCGTACGGGCGTCCGCTGCTCGCCGCCACGGCCAGTTGTCGGCCGGTCCCGGCAGCGGCGGCCGCCGAGCCGACCCCGACCACCTCGACCTCGACCTCGACCGAAAAGTCGCTGTCCGCAGCGTCGCCGGCCGGTGCGATCCCGCGTCGGAGGGCGACCGCCTCGGCCTCGACCGCCGTCACTATCAGAATCCGCACCTGCCGCACCTTACCCACCGCTCCTTCCTGGACCTACCGGCCGCCGGGCAGGGGCACCGCCCCGGATACCCGCCAACTGGGCCGTGGACCAGCGTCTCCCTGCCCGTTCAGAGCCCGGCGTTCGGCCCGTCGGGTCGGTCGTCCTCGGCCGTGCGGCGCAGCGTCGACGACGGGCGGTAGATGTGGAATCCGGGTGGTGTCGGATCATCGTCGTCGGCTTGGCCATCGTCGCGGTGACCGGCGGGTGCGCCGCCGGCCGGGACGCCGACCGGCTCGGTGCCGACCTGGCCGGTGCCGCCCTGCCCGGCGCCGACCGGTGCCGGCGCTGCCGGCGTCGGCGGGGCAGGTCGCGGACGTGGCCGGATCCGGGCCGGGACGATTGATCGGCGGGCGCGTGGCGGAACCACCGTGGCCGGTTCGGCCGCACCGGCGTCGGTTGAGCCGGATTCGGGAGTACCGGCGTCGGCCGATTCCGATCCGGCGGTGCCGGGTTCGGGCCTGTCTGGTCCGGACGGGTCTGGGGTGTCATCGACCGTGTCGACCGGTCGGCCGTTGAGCCGGTCCTTGCGCTGCCGGCCGGCGACGATCACCGCGCGGGCGGCGGCGAGTACGCCGAAGCCGGCCGCCGCGACGAGACCGACCCGGCCGTCCACCGGGATCAGCCCGAACGCGCCGCCGGCGACGAACGACAGCATCAGAATGGTCTCGGAGTGGGCGAAGGCGCTGGCTCGCAGCCGTTCCGGCAGCCGCTCCTGGATGGTGGCGTCCACCGCGAGCTTCGCGATGCCGCTGATGATCGCGGTGACGAAACAGAACAGCGCCACCATCAGCAGCGAGAACTGCAGGGTGGCGAGTACACCGACGCCGGCCACGATCACCAGCCCGCTGGACTGCAGGGCGAGCGGGCGGTTGATCCGCATCCGGCTCCCGATCGCGGTGGCCGCGAAGCTGCCGGCGGCCAGCGCCGCTCCGACCAACCCGAGCGCGCCCTCGTCACCGAGTTGCTGGCCGACCACCACCGTGGACAGATCGCCCGCCTTGATTGCGAAGGCGAGGAAGAGCAGCAGGAAGCCGTAGAGGCAGCGCAACGTGCCGCTGCCGACCAGGGTGGCGAGGACCAGCCGGCTACCGGTGAGAATCCGCTGCCGGTCGGTGCCCCGCCGGAGCCCGAACACCCGGAACGCGCGCGGCACCCGCTCGGCGGGCTCGGAGTCGGCCCGAGGCGGTAGTCGTAGTGCGATGACCATGCCGACCAGGAAGATCACCGACGCGACCCGCAGCGGCCACTGCGGCCCGAACCAGAACGCCGCAAGTCCCAGCGGCGCGACCAGCGCTCCGGCGATCGTGCCGTAGACGCTGGCCCGGGCCCCGGCCTGGGACAGTCCCAGGCCGGCCGGCAACAGCCGGGGCACGGCGGCGGAGCGGCCGACGCCGTACGCCCGGGACAGGGCGAGCACCCCGAACGCCGCCGGATACAGCCCGAACCCGTTCAGGTGGTCGGCGATCAGCCAGGCCAGGAAGGCCCGGCCGAGCATGGTGGTGGCCAGCGCGTACCGCCGGCCGTGCCGGAAGTGGTCGAGCACCGGGCCGACCACCGGGGCCAGCAGCGCGAACGGGACCATCGTCACCAGCAGGTAGAGCGCCACGCTGCTGCGGGCCTCGCCGAGCGGCGCGCTGAAGAAGATGGTCCCGGCGAGCCCGATCGTGATCAGCGTGTCCCCGGCGCAGGAGGCGGCGTGCAGGTCGAACAGTCGGGACATGCCCGGTTCGCCGCCCGCGCCGCGGTGGCGTACCTGCAGAACCTTGTGCCCGGCCCAGCGACCGCTGTGCGCCGTGCCGCGCAGCACCGCGCGGGTGCTGCGGAAGGCGGTCCCGGCGGTGTGCCCGAGCGAGCGAAACAGCCCCATGCGCCCATCCTCACCTATCCGCAGCCGTCCCGTCTCGGGCTGTGCCGGTTTTCGCGGTCGCGGGTCCAGGTCGGCGGGGGAGTGCCTGGCGACAACGAGTCGCTGTCGGCGGGGGAGTGCCTGTCGGCGGTGCCGGCCGGTAGGCAACAATGGGACGGTGACCAGGAGCACCGCTCGTGCCGCCCGCCTCGACTCGGTCTGCGCCAAAGCCGTCGACGTGGCGTACGCCGTGCTGGCCGACGCGGTGGATCCCGCCGAGGTCGGCGAGCACCTGCAAGCGGTCGCCGAAGGCGACCGGCTGGTGACCCACCTTTTCGACTGCCATCTTGCCGGGTATCAGGGCTGGCGGTGGGCGGTCACCGTGACCCGGGTGTCCCGCAGCCGGCAGGTGACCGTCTGCGAGACGGTACTGCTGCCCGGCCCGGACGCCTTGCTGGCACCGGGCTGGCTGCCCTGGCACGACCGGCTGCAGCCCGGTGACCTGGGCGTCGGTGACCTACTGCCGACCTCGTTCGACGACGACCGGCTCGCGCCCGGTTACCTGCAGTCGGACGACCCGGCCGTGGAGGAGGTCTCCTGGGAGCTCGGGCTCGGCCGGAGCCGGGTGATGTCCCGCGAGGGCCGCGCCGACACCGCACAGCGCTGGTACGACGGCGAACACGGCCCACAGGCGCCGATCTCGGTCGCCGCGCCGGACACGGCCCGCTGCGGCACCTGCGGGTTCTACCTGGTGCTGGCCGGGGCGCTCCGGCAGGCGTTCGGAGTGTGTGGCAACGTCTACGCACCGGACGACGGCCGGGTGGTGAGCGTGGACCACGGCTGCGGCGCGCACTCGGAGACGCTGACCAGTCCGGCGGTGACCCCGGTGGACGAGCTGCCCACGGTCTACGACGACGGCGAGGTCGAGACGGTCACGGTGCGCTCGGGCCCGGCTGGCGACTGACCTGGTCGGCGTGGCGGCGTCGCCGGTTGGCGTCGTGCCGCAGCATTACCGCGAGCCCGGGCAGCCCGAGCAGGAATCCGGCCAGGCAGGTCCAGAGCCAGTCGGTACGCCCGGTGTCGGCCAGCCAGTTCCGGGCGAGCAGGCAGACCAGCCCGGCGACGGCCCAGGCGATCATCCCGCCGACAGCGAACGGCACCATCGGTGGGTCCAGCGGCGCCGGTCGGGGTGCCCTCGGCAGCCGGACCGGACCGGTCGGGGCGTCCGGCGGGGTCATCGGCGGCGAGTCGGGCACTCTACCAGGGTACGTCCCGGTTGATAGAGAACGCCGTGACGGGCCGGTCAATCCGGACAGCGGGCGGCCGGATCGGCGATGTCGCGGGACGTAACCGGACGGACCTCCACCGGTAACAGCTGATCTGAGACGATGCCCGCAGCCCAGTCAACCTGATGATCAGCTGTGAGGACCCATGGCGACAGTGCCGGCAGAGACGACCGGGTCGGCCCCGGACCGCAGCCCACGTAACGCATTCGACCGGTTCTTTGAGATCACCGCCCGCGGCTCCACCCCAGGCCGCGAGGTACGAGGCGGACTGGCCACCTTCTTCACGATGGCGTACATCGTGGTGCTCAACCCGTTGATCCTGGGTAGCGCGGTCGATGGCGAGGGCGCCGCGCTGGCGATCCCGGCGATCGCCGCCGCGACCGCCCTGATCGCCGGGTTGATGACGCTGCTGATGGGGGTGGTCGCCCGGTTCCCCCTGGCGCTGGCCGCCGGTCTCGGGGTGAACGCCCTCGTCGCCTTCGAGATCGCACCACAGATGACCTGGGCCGACGCGATGGGCCTGGTGGTCATCGAAGGCGTGATCATCCTGGTCCTGGTGCTGACCGGGCTGCGTACCGCCGTCTTCCGGGCCGTGCCCACCCAGCTGAAGACGGCCATCGGAGTCGGCATCGGGCTGTTCCTCGCGTTGATCGGCTTCGTCAACGCCGGGTTCGTCACCGGCGGCACCGCGTCACCGCCGCTCGGCCTGGGCATCAACGGCATGATCGCCACCTGGCCGGCCTTCGTCTTCGTGCTCGGCCTGCTGCTCACCCTGGTGCTGGTGGTCCGCAAGGTACGCGGCGCGATCCTGATCGGCATCCTGGGCTCCACGGTGCTGGCCGTCATCGTCGAGACGATCGGCGGGTTCGGGCCGGCCGGCGGCCCGGACGGCCAACCCGGCGGTTGGGCGTTGACCGTGCCGAGCCTGCCCGACCAGGTCTTCGGCATGCCGGACCTGTCGCTGCTCGGCAACTTCTCCGTGCTGGGGGCCTGGGACTCGGCCACCTGGCTGATCGCCCTGATGTTCGTCTTCACCCTGCTGCTGACCGACTTCTTCGACACGATGGGCACCATGGTCGCGGTCGGCCAGGAGGGCGGCCTGCTCGACTCCGAGGGGATGCCGCCGAGGACCAAGGAGATCCTGGTCGTCGACTCGATCGCGGCAGCGGCGGGCGGCATGGCGAGTACGTCGAGCAACACCTCGTACATCGAAAGCGCCGCCGGGGTCGCGGAGGGTGCCCGGACCGGGGCCGCCAACCTGGTCACCGGCGCGTTGTTCCTGCTGGCTGTCTTCCTGTCCCCGCTGGTCGAGGTGGTGCCGTTCGAAGCGGCGTCGACCGCGCTGGTGGTGGTCGGCTTCCTGATGCTGACCGCGGTGCGCACCATCGACTGGACCGACTACGAGATCGCCATCCCGGCCTTCCTGACCATCGTGCTGATGCCGTTCACCTACTCGATCTCCAACGGGATCGGCGCGGGGGTGATCACCTTCGTGCTGATCAAGCTGGTGAAGGGCTGTGCGGCGCAGGTGCATCCGCTGCTGTACGGGGTGGCCGCGTTGTTCACCCTCTACTTCCTGCGGCACCCGCTGGAGTTGCTGATCGGCTGAGCCGGTCGCCTCGTCGCAACGTCGGCCGTCACCGGCGGTACCCTGATGCCGCCGGTGACGGTGGTCATAACGGCTGGTCGATCGGTGTGTTCGTTAGTTAGGCTAACGAACGTGACGGAGTGGGCGGTGATGGGAGAGCAGCAGGTCACGGCCGCGCAACTGGCGACGTCCCTGCGCGATGCCATCACCCGACTCAACCGGCGGGTCCGACGGGCCCGGCCGGTCGGCGATCTGACGGTCACCCAGCTGTCCGCGCTCACCAGCCTTGAGCTGGCCGGTGCGATGACGCCGCGGGAGCTGGCCGACATCGAGCGGGTCCAACCGCCGACGATGACCAGGATCGTCGCCAAGCTCGAGGAGCGCGGACTGGTGCAACGCACCCCGCACCCGACCGACGGCCGGCAGGTGATCCTGTCGGCCACCGAGTCAGGCCGGGAGGTGATCGCCGGGTTCGAACGGGTACGTGACGAGTGGCTCGCCACCCGGCTCGCCGAGCTGAGCCCTGCCGAACGGGATACGTTACGGCAGGCGGCGGAGATCCTGCAGCAGGTCGCCCGCGGCTGACGCGACAGTCGCCACCGGGTCCGCTTCGTCCCACGTGGATGACGCGTACGATCCGAGGAGGCGCACCCCGAGTGCGGGCGACACTGAACACCACCTTCCAGTCCCTACAGGTCCGCAACTACCGGATCTTCGCCACCGGGCAGCTGATCAAGCTGATCGGTGTGTGGATGATGTTCATCGCGCAGGACTGGCTCGTCCTGCAGCTGTCGGACGACTCCGCCACCGCGCTCGGAGTGGTCGTCGCCCTCCAGTTCACCCCGGTGCTGCTGTTCACCCTGATCTCCGGTCGGCTCGCCGACCGCTACGACAAACGGCTGCTGCTGTTCGTCGCCAACGCCATCTGGTGCGTGCTGGCCCTCGTGATGAGCGTGCTGGTGCTGACCGGCGTCGTGGCGCTCTGGCACGTCTTCGTCTTCGCCGGCCTGCTCGGCGTCGGCAACGCCCTGGAGACTCCGGTCCGGCAGGCATTCGTCTCCGAACTGGTCGGCACCCCGCTGCTGCCCAACGCCCTTGCGCTGTCCTCGGCGACGTTCAACACCGCGCGGATCGTCGGCCCGGCCCTGGCCGGGCTTGCCATCGCGGCGTTCGACGTCGGGCCGGTCTTCCTGATCAGCGCGCTCGCGTCAACGGCCCCGCTGGTCGGACTGGTTCGGATGCGCTCCGGCGAACTGCACCGGGTCGGCCTGCCGGTCGGAGCGCAGCGGGACGCCGCCAAGGTGGTCGACGGGTTGCGCTACGTCGCCCGCCGCCCCGACCTGATGCTGCCGATGGCCCTGATGGCCGTGCTCGGCCTGCTGCTGTTCAACTTCCAGTTGACCCTCGCCGCATTGGCCAAGACAGTGTTCGAGACCGGTGCGGCGTCGTTCGGGCTGTTCACCACGGCGCTCGCGGTCGGCGCGCTGGCCGGTGCCCTCGCTGCCAGCGGCCGACGCGAACGGCCGTCGGTCTACGTCGTGCTGGGCAGTGCGTTGACCTTCGCCGGCCTCGGCACCCTGGTCGGGCTGGCCCCGACGTACTGGCTGGTGGTGCTCCTGCTGCTGCCGACCGGATTCTTCATGGTCTACTTCGCGCAGGCCTCCAACCAGCGGGTGCAGCTCGGCGTCGACCCGGCCTTCCGGGGCCGGGTGATGGCGCTGTGGGTGCTGGTCTTCCTGGGCACCAACCCGGTCGGCGCACCGATCATCGGCTGGGTCGCCGAGCGCTTCGGAGCCGGGGCCAGCATCTGGCTGGGCGGCCTGCTGTCCTTCCTGACCGCCGCCGCCGCGCTGGCCTGGCAGTTGCGGCGCACCGGCGGCCGGATACGGCTACGGTGGGCACCGATGCCCCGGCTCTACGTCCTGCCGGCCCAATCCGCGCCGGCCCACGCCGGAGCCGTCCGAGCTTGACCCGGAGCCGTACGGCCCGGGCCGGTCAGTCCAGGCCGCTGGAGGCCTACGACGGGTCAGGAACTTGCGCGGTCGGCCGGGCCGCTACCGAACAGGACGTCGTCCCAGCTCGGCAGCCGCTTGCGGGGCTTGCCGGAGCTGTCCGCCGGGGTCTCGGTGGCACCGGACGAGGCGCGCCGGGGCCGCAGCACCGCCAGTGACGGCACCGCCGGGACCTCCTTGGGTGCGTCGGCGTCGTCGTCGAAGGCGGAACCCGCGCCGCCGCCGAGCAGTGCGGCGG
>NZ_JBSWXD010000102.1:0-23743 GCF_056160425.1 Micromonospora sp. ABR4_055 | reverse complement strand
CGTCAGATGTGGAGAAGAGACAGGTCGAGGCCGTGCCCGACCTGGCGGCGGCCGCCGACCGGCCACCACCGTCGCAGCATCCGGCGGCCGGGCCGTCGCCATCGCAGGCACCGGCGGCGCGTCCGGTGCCCGAGCCGCGCTGGCTGTGGGCGACCACTGCGGCGATCTACCCGGCCATGCTGCGGGTCGGCGTACGGATCGATCGGTGCCATGACGTCGAGCTGACCGAGGCGCTGTTGCTCGGCTACGACGGACGCTGGGGCGAGCCCCGGTCACTCGCCGCCGCGTACGCCCGGCTGACCGGCGCACCGGTGCCACCCGACCCGCCCGCGCCGGGTGCCGCGCCACCCGGGCACGGTCAGACCGCGCTGTTCGACGGCGTGCCGGCCCCGACGACGGTCGCCGACCCGATCGACGCGCTCACCCGGGTGTACGCCGACCAGCAGCGCCGCATCGCGGGCACCGCCCGGCCGGACCGGTTCCGGTTGCTGGTCGCCGCCGAGTCGGCCGGCGCGTTGGTCGCCGCCGAAATGGGTGCCGCCGGGCTGCCGTTACGGGCCGACCTGCACGACGCACTGCTCACCGAGCTGCTCGGCGCACCGTCGCCGGTCGGCGGGCCGCCGCGCCGGCTGGCCGACCTCGCCGTTCGGATCGCCGCCGCGTTCGGAGTCCGGCAACTGCACGCCGACTCACCGGCCGAGGTGCTGCGGGCCTTCGCCCGGGTCGGGATCAGCCTGCCGAACACCCGGGCCTGGGTGCTGCGCGGCGTGGACCACCCCGCCGTCCCGCTGCTCATCGAGTACAAGGAACTGCACCGGATCTGGACCGCGCACGGCTGGGCGTGGCGGCAGGCCTGGGTCCGCGACGGCCGGTTCCGCCCCGAGTACGTGCCGGGCGGGGTGGTGTCCGGCCGGTGGGCCACCCGGGGCGGCGGGGCGTTGCAGATCCCCAAGGCGGTCCGCCGGGCGGTGGTCGCCGATCCCGGCTGGTGCTTCGTGGTGGCCGACGCCGCCCAGCTGGAGCCCCGCGTGCTCGCCGCGATGTCCGGTGACCGCCGGTTGGCCGCGGCTGGCGGCGCCGGTGACCTGTACGCCGCGCTGGCCCGCGACTCGTTCGGCGGTGACCGGGCCCGGGCGAAGGTCGCGTTGCTCGGTGCCATGTACGGGCAGACCGGCGGTGCCGCCGTGCCGGCCCTCGCCGTGCTGCGCCGCAGCTACCCGGTCGCATTCGAGTACCTGGAGGCGGCGGCCCGGACCGGGGAGACCGGTGGTCTGGTGCGTTCCTGGCTCGGCCGGACCTGTCCACCGTCCGACGTCGGCACCCCGGCCCGGGGGCGGTTCACCCGCAACTTCGTCGCCCAGGCGACCGCCGCCGAGTGGGCACTGGTCCTGCTGGCCACCGTCCGCCAGGCGATCGCCGGTACCGCCGCCGAGCTGGTCTTCTTCCAACACGATGAGGTGGTGGTGCACTGCCCGGCGACGCAGGCGGCGGCGGTCGCCGACGCCGTGCGGGAATGCGCCGGCCGGGCCACCACGGTGCTGTTCGGCGACACCCCGGTCCGGGTGCCGCTCGAGGTGTCCACCGTCACCTGCTACGCGGACGCCACCTGATCGCCACCTGATCGTTGGGCCCGTTGTGCGTTCCATCGGATCGGGCAGCGTTTGGCGGGCGCTGTGACCGCCGGCCGGGCTGGACCGGCCGGGCAGACGTTGCGGGGGTGGCTCAGCTGAGTCGGATCGCGGGGATGATCATCGCGGCTGGCGGGGGTCGGCGGATCGGCGGGCCGGAGGCCCTGCTGTACCGCGGCGACCAACTGCTGGTCGAGCGGGCGTTGCGGATCGTGGGGGAGACCGGCTGTGATCCGGTCGTGGTGGTCCTCGGCGCCGCCGCCGACCAGGTGCGCGACACCGCCGACCTGACCGGCGCCACCGTGGTGGTCAACCGGGCCTGGGGGACCGGGCTCGGCTCGTCGCTGCGGGTCGGGCTGGACGCGCTGAAGGACAGCGACGCGGAGGCGGTGGTGGTGTTCCCGGTCAACATGCCGGGGATCACCGCTGACGCGCTGCGCCGGGTGGCCGCGCTGCCGTACCCGGAGGTGCTGGTCTGCGCCACCTATGCCGGCACGCGCAGCTACCCGATGGTGTTCGGCCGACGGCACTGGGCGGCGATCGCGACCCTGGCCAACGCCGACGGCGGTGCCCGGCCGTACCTGCTGGCGCACACCGGCGAGGTGATCGACATCTCCTGCGACGGGGTCGCCGAAGGTGGGTTGGTGGACACCCCGGAGTCGGTGGCGGCGTGGGGGCTGGCGGTGCCGGTGCAGCGCACCCCGGCGTGACCCGAGGGCTCAGCTGGCGGTGAAGTGCCGGTGCACCGCCGGGATGGCCAGCCCGATGATGGCCAGCACCGACACGACGCTGAACACACCGCGGAGCACGACCACTTCGAACTTGCTGCCGGCCCTGATGGAGTACCGGTCCGGCGGGCCGAACATCCGCCACATGCGCCGGCCGATCGGGATCGGCCACAGGATCGGTACGCCGGCCCGGGTGATCAGGTCACCGAGGATGTGCACGAAGCAGCCGACCCCCATCGCCAGGCCGAGCATCGGGTAGCCCCGGTCACCGGGCAGGTGCAGGTAGGTGAAGTAGGCGGCGCCGAGCGACAGCAGGGTGACGATCACCCAGCCGGCGCGTTTGGCCCACTCGTCGAACAGCCCCCGCAACGCCAGGCCGATCATGAAGAACAGGATGGCGATCACCGCCCACTTGCCGTACGCGGCGCACAGCGCGGTGGTGCCCCAACCGACCAGCACGGTGAATGGAATGGTGTGGGTGAGGGTCCGGTGCCCGTTCTTGCGGTTCGGATCCTTGCTGAGCTTCGTCGCGTGGTAGACGCCGAGGGAGATCTTCTCGATGACCTCGGCGACGAACAGCGACGCCACCCCGAAGGTCCGGGCGACGGTGGCGCCGCCCTGGTTGCGGGTGACCTTGCCGGACAGGTCCAGGTCCGGGAAGAGCGCGCCGCCGGCGCAGACGGCGGTGCCGACCGCGATCATCAGTGGCGACTGCTCGTAGCCGGCGAACTGGTCGAGCGCCCAGGAACCGGCGAGCCACACGGTGGCACCGGACAGCGCGTGGGACGGACCCATCATGGTCGAGCTTCCTCCAAGGTCAACTTCTCGGCGGAGGCAACTCTGTCAGATGGTCGGGGCACCGTCCACACCGGTACCGCGGTCAGAGCACCCGGGTGACGCCTTCGCTGTCCACCCTGGGGTCGAGCCGGTCCGGGTCCAGGTTGACGCAGAGCACCACACTCGCGCCGACGGCGAGCGGCGCGAGCAGCCAGAACAGCGGGTGTTCGTGCTGGCCGCCGTCGACCATCACCCGGTCGCCGGCGGTGACGTCCTGCTGCGCGGCGATCTCCAGCGCCAGCGAACCCCACTCGGCGTAGCTGATCCCGTCCACGCTGGCCAGATCACCCGGCCGGACCAGCCCGTACGCCGGTGGCTGACCGGGGTACCGGCACGCCTCGGCGAGGAAGTCCCGGTAGCCCTCCGGTGGCGGGGTGCCCGCTGCGGCCCGGGCACCGATGTCGAGCATGAACCGGTGCCGCGCCCCGGGCACGTCCTCCAACCAGTCGTCGATCCGGCCGCGGGCGGCGAACACCGCGTCCAACGGTTCGTCGCCACCCGGCTCGATCACCGGCAGGCCGGCGGTGGCGGCCAGCCGGATCGACACCGACACCCCGATCGACCAGGCACCCAGCAGAACGGCGGCGGTCTGCCAGTGCGGCGGCAGGAGGATCGCCGCCCGGTCGCCGGTGACCAGCCCGCAACCGTCGCGCAGCACCGCCGCGGTCCGGGCCGCCCAGGCACCAAGGGCGGTCGCGGAGAGTTCGGTCCGCTCGCCGGTGGCGTCGTCATAGCAGGTCAGCAGGGGCGTTTTCGGGTCGCCCGGGTAGATGCCCAGGCCGGGCGCGCTGGCGAGGGCGGAGGCGTCCATGCGTACTCCAGGGTGTGAATGATCGTCGCGGCCGACCCTACCGGGTCAGGGCGCCGGGGACCCGTAACCGCGCGGCCACGTCGCGCAGCCGGGGCCAGGTCACGGCGGTGGTACCGGGCGGGGCGCCGGAGGTCACCCGGCGCAGCATCCGGTCGGTCTCGTCCACGTCGGGCCGTCGTCTCGGGTCGCGGCGCAGCAGACCGGCGAGCACCGGCCGCAGCGGCCCGGCCCGGGTCGCCGGGTCCGGTGGCGCGGTGGCCAGCGCGGTCAGCGTCGCCATCGGAGTGGACCGGGCGTACGGGGGACGGCCCTGGACGGCGGCGTACAGCGTGGCGCCGAGCGACCACAGGTCGGCTGCCACGGTGGACGCCCCGTCCCGGGCGCGTTCCGGCGAGATGTACTGCGGCGAGCCGATCACCATCCCGGTCCGGGTGATCGAGCCGTCGCCGTCCAGGGTGGCGAGTCCGAAATCAGTCAGTACCACCCGGCCCCGGTCGCCGATCAGCACGTTGTGCGGCTTGACGTCGCGGTGCAGGACCCCGTGGCCGTGCGCGGCCCGCAGCGCGGCCAGCACCCGCCGGCCGATCGCCGCGACCCGTACCGGCGGCAGCGGGCCGTCCTCTGCGACGACCTGGTGCAGCGAGCGGGACCGGACGTACTCCATCACGATCAGCGGGCAGCCGGCGACGTGCCGTACGTCGTAGATGCGGACCACGTTGGGGTGGTTGAGCCGGGCGGCGCTGCGCGCCTCCCGCAGCGTACGGCGGCGCAGCGCCTCGCGTTCGGTGTCGTTCATCCAGTCCGGGGGCAGCACCTCCTTGACCGCGACGTCGCGGTGCAGGACCTCGTCGCGGGCCAGCCAGACACGTCCCATCCCGCCGCTGCCGACCGGACGCACGAGCCGGTAGCGGTCCGCGATCAGCTGCGGTCGCACGATCACCGCCTCCCATCGTCAGCCCACGACTGCATACAGTAGTTGTGGGCTGACGATGCCGGATCAGCTGGAGAAGTGGCGACCATCAGCCGTTTCGCTGCGCCGGGTGACCTAACAGCCGAGTGGCCACCGAGCAGCCGAGTCCGTCGACGAGTAGCTGAGTGTGTCGACGAGCCGCCGGGTACGCCTACGAGACGGCACCTCCGACCGCCGCGAGCAGGTTGCCGTCCGGCACGACGAGTTTGGCCGCGCCGCCGGCCAGCTGAGCGGCCGCCCGCCGGGTGTTGAAGCCCGGCGCCTCGCGGACCGCGGCGGCGTACGTGGCGGCGGTCTGCGCCGCGATCGTCGCCCAGCCGTACCGCCGGGTCACCAGTTGCCGGGCCGACCGGGCCACCCGCCGGGCGAACAGCTCGTCGGAGAGCAGCGTGTGCACTGCCTGGGCCAGCCCGTGCGGATCCTGCGGCCGGAACGTCGTACCGGTCACGCCGGGTTCGACGATCTCGGCGAGCCCGCCGGTGGCCGACACCGCCAGTGGCGCGCCGGCCGCCGCCGCCTCCAACGCCACCATGCCGAACGGCTCGTAGAGGCTCGGCACCACGGTCGCGTCGGTGGCGCCCAGCACCGCCGGCAGCTGCGACTCGGTCATGAACCCGGCGAAATAGATCAGATCGGCGACGCCGAGCCGCGCGGCCTGCGCCTGCAGCTCACCCCGGTACGGCCCGTCACCGGCGACGATCACCCGCAGCCCGGGATGGCGCTGGCGCAGCCAGGGCAGCGCCGCAATCAGGTGCTGGACGCCCTTTTCGTAGACCAGCCGGCCGGCGAAACCGATCAGTGGCCCATCGGCGGCGTACCGCTCCCGGGCCGCCGCCACCGCCCGCGTCGACGAGCGCCACACCCGGTCGTTCACCCCGTTGGCGATCACGTCCACCCGCGACGCCGGCAGCTCCAGCAAGTGGCTGACCTCCCAGCGCATGTAGCCGGAGCAGGCGATCACCCGGCACGACTCGTGGCCGAGCCAGTGTTCGATGGAGTGGATGGACTTGTTCATCTCGTCGGGGAGCCAGCCCTGGTGGCGGCCGGCCTCGGTGGCGTGGATGGTGGCGACGAGGGGGATGTCGAGGTGTTCCTTGAGGGTGACGGCGGTGTGGGTGACGAGCCAGTCGTGGGCGTGGATGACGTCGTATTCGGCGGTCTGGGTGGCGCGGAGTGCGGCGCGGGTGAGGGTGTGGTTGAAGGCCATGGTCCAGGCGAGGAGGCTGGGGGTGGCCAGGGGGAACAGGGGTGGGTCCTCGGCGGCGCGGATGATGCGGACGCCGTCGGCGTATTCCTCGAGGGGGGCGCCGGTGGCGTGGCGGGTGACGACGGTGACCTCGTGGCCGGCGTTGGCCAGGGCGACGGAGAGGGCGTGCACGTGCCGGCCCAGTCCGCCCACCACGACAGGTGGGTACTCCCAGGACAGCATCAGAATCCGCTGCGATCGTGGTGCGCGGATGTCGATCACGTCGGCGGCAGGTGACATCGACAGACCCCCCTCAATTCAAATCGGCGCGGACATGCGCGACCAGACACCTATTGCGGGTGCTGACGCGTCTTTGGGTTGCCGACGATACTGCCGGCAACGGGATAACCAGGGAAGACATTCGCGTTGCGCTGATGTAACAGGAACTGATCAGACTTGTCGGACCCGCAGTAGTTCGGCTACCGACCACGCCTGGAACGGGCAGCCGGTGGCGCCGTGTGGCGGATCCCCGTCGGCCGTTTCGCTGACCGAGCCGAGCCCGTACTCGCTCAGGTGGGCGGTCAGCCCGAGGAACACGTCGGAGACGTCCAGACCGGACCGCCGGGCCGCCGACACGTACGGGCCGATCAGCCACGGCCATACCGTGCCCTGGTGGTAGGCACCGTCACGGCGGGCAGGACCGCCCCGGTGCTGCCCGAGGTAGCCGGCTGAGTCCGGCGCCAGGCTGCGCAGACCCAGCGGGGTCAGCAGCGCAGCGCCGATCGCCCGCAGCGGTGCCGGGTCCGGCTCCAACGGGGCGTACGGCAGCGACCAGGCGAGCAGCTGGTTCGGGCGCAGCGCGTCGTCGTCTGCGTGCGGATCCCCGCCCAGCGGGTACTGCGCCGGGGTGTCCAGCACGTCGTAGAGCCAGCCCGACGGGGCCGGGTAGCGGGCCCGGAACGACTCCTGCGCCTTCGGGTACAGGCTCGCCGCCGCCCCCGGGTCGCCGTCCACCAGCTGCGCCAGTTCGCTCACCGCCGCCAGCCCGTTGACCCACAGGGCGTTCACCTCGACCGGCTTGCCTTCCCGGGAGGTGATCGGCACCCCGTACACCCGGGCGTCCATCCAGGTCAGAGCCTCGCCGCCGGTGCCGCCGGTGAGCAGCCCGTCGGCCTCGTCGACCCGGATGCCGAACCGGGTGCCGCGCAGGTGCGCGGCGACCACCTCGCGCAGCGCCGGCAGCAGCTCGGCCGCCAGGTCGATGTCGCTGGTCGCGGTGACGTGCCGGTCCACCGCGTGCAGAAACCACAGGGTGCCGTCGACGGTGTTGTACTCCACGTGCCCGGTGTCGGCGGTGTTCGCCAGCATCCCCTCGGACAGCGTCGCCGCGTAGCCGCGCAGCAGCTCACGTCCCTCGTCGGCCCGCCCGGTCGCCAGGAACAGGCCCTCGTACGAGGTCATCGTGTCCCGCGACCACGCCCCGAACCACGGGTAGCCGGCCACCACGTCCGGCCCGGTGCCGGTGCGCACCACGAACGCGTCGGCGGCCAGGGCCAGGGTGGCACCGACGGCGTCGGCGGGTTTCGCGGCCGCCACCACCGCCCGGTTCCGGGCCCGGGCGGCGGCGACGATCTCGGCCGCTGGTGCCGGGGACTGCTCCAGCTGCTCCGCCCACGCGGTCACCTCGGCCACCGCGCCGGGACCGTCGAGGGTGGCGGTGAAGCTGCCCGCGTACCACAGGTCCTCCTCGGCCCGCAGCCCGCGCGTCGCCTCCTCACGGTGGTACACGCCGTCCCACCAGGTTCCCGCCGGCACCCAGTCCGGTCCGTGTAGCCGGAACGCGCCCTCGACCACCGTCCCGCCGTCGACGTTGTCCATCCTCGGCGGGGGAGCCTGCCCGTCCCGTTCGCCGTGCGCGTCCCGCCAGGTGGTCACCGCAGCCAGGGTGAGGGTGACCGGTCCGCCGCTGACCAGCCGGTGGGTGACCGCCACGCACGGCGAGCCGTGCGTCATCGCGATCTCCCGTTCGATCACCACGTCGCCGATCCGCCACCGCCAGCGCGGCACCCCGTCGGTCAGGTCGAACCGCTCCAGCAGGGTGTGACCGGGCGGGTCGACCACGCCGGACGACCATTCGTGTACGCCGAGGCGGACCTGCGCGCCGGACGGCAGGGTGACCGCCGGGTCGAGGCTGACCAGTCCGATCCGCCGGGCCGCCGGGGTGGTGCCGGCGACCACCAGCAGGCCGTGGTAACGCCGGGTGCGCAGGCCACTGACCGTGCCCATCGCGTAGCCGCCCCGGCCGTCGGTGACCAGCCACTCCCGGCTGGCTCCGGCGGCCAGGTCGCCGCAGACCTGCGGGCCGAAGCTGATGTCGAGCAATGTTCCTCCATGGCTGGTCGACCGGCGCGAGCGGGCTGCGGGCCGGTGGCGGGACAGGGCTGGGGCGGTGGTACGGCGGGCGGTGCTGGGCGGTCGGGCCGGCGAAACGGCGCTGGTGTGCCGGCAAGGTGACGGTCCGACAAGTGCCGGAAACACGTCCCAGGAAGAATGACCGACATGGTCAACTCCAGGCGGACGTATCGTGATCCGGAGCGCACCCGATTGGCGGAAGCCGACGCGGGTGAGCAACCGTGGCGGGCATGGGGGCCCTACGTGTCAGAGCGGGCATGGGGAACGGTACGGGAGGACTACAGCGAGCACGGTACGGCGTGGGACTACTTTCCGCATGATCATGCCCGATCCCGGGCGTACCGCTGGAACGAGGATGGCATGGCCGGCGTCTGTGACGACCGGCAGACGTTCTGCTTCGGCCTGGCGCTGTGGAACGGCGAGGACCCGATCCTCAAGGAGCGTATGTTCGGCCTGGGTGGCGACGGCGGCAACCACGGCGAGGACGCGAAGGACTACTGGTGGTACGAGGATTCCACGCCCACCCACTCCTGGATGCGTTGGCGCTACCACTATCCGCAGGCCGCCTTTCCGTACGACGATCTCGTCGCGGTCAACGGTATGCGCGGCCGCGACGAGACCGAGTATGAACTGGTCGACACCGGCATCTTCGACGACGACCGGTACTGGGCGGTAACCGTCGACTACGCCAAGGCGGGGCCGACCGACATGTGCATCGAGATCACCGTGGCCAACCGGGGCGACACCGATGCCCGACTGCACGTCCTGCCCAGCCTGTGGTTCCGCAACACCTGGGGGTGGGGGCTGCCCGGCCGCGACCAGATCCCGGTGCTCACCGGCGACGGCGACCGCCTGGTCGGCCACCACTGGGTGCTCGGGCAGCTGGTGCTGCAGGGCGACGGCGACCCCACCCCGCTGCTGTGCGACAACGACAGCAACGCCGAGCGGCTCTGGGGCCAGCCGTCGCGTACCCCGTACCCGAAGGACGGCATCAACGACCACGTCGTCGACGGCGCCGACACGGTCAACCCGGAGCTGACCGGCACCAAGGGCGCACTGCACTACGTCCTCGACGTGCCGGCCGGCGGCGAGGACCGGATCCGGCTGCGGCTGACGTTGACCGCGCCGCCGCCGGGCAACAACCCGCCGCCCCGGCTCAACCTCGGTGCCGGGCACGCCGCGACGCTGGCCGCCCGGCACGCCGAGGCGGACCGCTACTACGACACCGTCATTCCGGCCGCCGCCACTGACGACGAACGTCTCGTCGCCCGCCGGGCATTCGCCGGTGTGCTCTGGGGCAAGCAGTTCTACCACTTCGACGTCGCCCAGTGGCTGGCCGGCGACCCGGCCAGCCCGCCGCCGCCGGACGGGCGCGGCCACGGCCGCAACGCCGCCTGGTGGCACATGAACAGCTTCGACGTCATCTCCATGCCGGACCCCTGGGAGTATCCCTGGTACGCCGCCTGGGATCTGGCGTTCCACTGCTCGACGCTGGCCCGGGTCGACCCGCAGTTCGCCAAGGACCAACTGCTGTTGCTGCTGCGCGAGTGGTACATGCACCCCAACGGGCAGATCCCGGCGTACGAGTGGGCTTTTGCCGACGTCAACCCACCGGTGCACGCCTGGGCGGCGCTGCGGGTGTTCGACATCGACGGCCGGCGCGACTTCGAGTTCCTCGCCCGGATCATGCACAAGCTGCTGCTCAACTTCACCTGGTGGGTCAACCGCAAGGACATCAACGGCAACAACGTCTTCGAGGGCGGCTTCCTCGGGCTGGACAACGTCGGGCCGTTCGACCGGTCCGCCGCGCTGCCGGTGGCCGGGGTGCTGGAGCAGTCCGACGGCACCGGCTGGATGGCGACGTACGCGCTGAACATGCTGGACATGGCGTTGACCCTGGCGGTGCACGACCACACCTACACCGACATCGCCACCAAGTTCCTGGAACACTTCGCCTACATCGCCGCCGCCGCGTACGACCAGGGGCTGTGGGACGAGGAGGACTCGTTCTTCTACGACCAGCTGCGGCTGCCCGACGGCGACACCCTGCCGCTGAAGGTACGGTCCGTGGTCGGCCTGCTGCCGCTGGCCGCCACCACCACGCTGCACTCCGGCACCCTGGCCCGGCTGCCGGAGCTGGCGGCCCGGCTGCGTTGGTTCCTGACCAACAAACCGGAGTACGCCGACGTGATCGGCGCCCGCCGGCTGGCCGGCGACGGCCGGCAGCACCGGCTGCTGTCGATGGTCGGCCCGGAGCAGATCGTGCGGATCCTCGCCCCGATGCTCGACGAGGAGGAGTTCCTCTCCCCGTACGGGCTGCGTACCCTGTCCCGGCGGCACCTCGACGAGCCGTTCACCGTCTCCCTCGGCGGACAGGACTTCACCGTCGGCTACGAGCCGGCCGAGTCGGCCAGCGGGCTGTTCGGCGGCAACTCCAACTGGCGGGGCCCGATCTGGATGCCCACCAACTACCTGCTGGTCTGCGCGTTGCGCGACTTCGCCACCTTTTTCGGCGACGACCTGCTGATCGAGTACCCGACCCGGTCCGGCTCCAAGCGCACCCTCAACGCGATCGCCGACGACCTGTCGCACCGGCTGATCTCGCTGTTCCTGCGCGACGGGTACGGCCGGCGGCCGATCTACGGCGCCGCCGAGACGTTCCAGCAGCACCCCGACTGGCGGGACCTGATCGCCTTCCCGGAGTACTTCCACGGCGACAACGGCGCCGGCCTGGGCGCCTGGCACCAGACCGGCTGGACGGCGCTGGTCGCCGACCTGATCCTGACGGTGCGGGCCGATCGGGGGGCTCAGCCGGGCTGAACCCGCCGGTGGGCGTACCCGGGTGCGTGCTCGGGACGCGGTCCGATGCCGATCAGGTAGGCGGGCAGTAGCGACGCCGGTGGGAACCGGCGCATCAGGGCCAGCAGCGGTGCCGGAGGGCCGCCCCGTCGACCCTCCAGGATCGGCCGCACCACGGTGCGGTGCATCACCTGCTGCAGGGTCTGCACCACGACGGTCGGCAGGGCCCGGCGGGCCCGTACCGTGGCCAGCTCCGCCGGGGTGATCCGGCCCCGGCGCAGCGGCCCGGCCAGCCGGGTCGCCGCCGCGACGGCGTCGGCGACGGCGAGGTTGATCCCGACCCCGCCCACCGGGCTCATGGCGTGGGCGGCGTCACCGATGCAGAGCAGGCCGTCGCGGTGCCAGCGGCGTAGCCGGTTCACCCGTACGTCCAGATGTTTGACGTCGTCCATGCTGGTCAGCGCGTCGAGCCGGTCGGCGAGCCGGGGCGCGACGGTGGCCACCTGACGCTGGAACGCCGCCAGCCCGCGGCTGCGCAGCTCGGCGTCGGTCCCCTTGCGGGCGATATAGGCGACCTGCAGGTGGCTCTCCCGGGGGAACACCACGACCATCGCGCCGTGGCCGGCGGCCGGTACCAGGCCCGACAGGTCGTCGGTGTCCCGCTGGGGCAGCCGGAACCACCAGACGTCGATCGGCACCGGAAACTCGCGGGGCCGCAGCCCGGCCGCCCGCCGTAGGGTCGACCAGCGTCCGTCGCAGGCCACGGTCAGCGCGGCCCGGATCTCGCCGGTCGCGCCGTCCGTGGTCCGGTAGCGCACCCCGGCGACCCGGTTACCGTCGTGCAGCAGGCCGGTCACCTCGGTCCCCATCCGCAGGGTGAAGGTCGGCTCGGCCGACGCCGCCCTGGCCAGCAGGTTGAGCAGGTCCCACTGCGGCACCATCGCGATGTACGGGTGCGGGGTGTGCAACCGGCGTAGATCTCCGATGACGATCCGCCGGCCGTCGCCGGTTGGAAAGGCGACCTCGTGGATCCGGCTCTGTGGCAGGGCGGCGAACTCGTCGCCGAGGCCGAGCTCGTCGAGCAGCCGCAACGTCGACGGGTGCACGGTGTCGCCGCGGAAGTCCCGCAGGAAGTCCTCGTGCTTCTCGCAGACGACGACCCGTACCCCGGCTCGGGCCAGCAGCAGGCCGAGCATCATGCCGGCCGGTCCACCACCGGAGACCACACAGTCGGCGGTGTCAGTGTCCAACGCGACCACCTCCATCGATTTCATCAGGCGTTGAATAAATCGACGATAGCGCGACCACGGCAATCCGTCCGACTCATCGGACCGGGTGTGGGCAACGACACCGATCGACTGAACGCGGGCGGGTCAGCCGACGAGCAGCGGCAGCAGAGTGAGCGAATTGACCGCACCGTGCACGGCGACGATCGCCCACACGTTGCGGTACCTCGACCACAGGTAGCCGAGGAACAGGCCGAGACCGCCATTGAACATCAGCACCACCGCGACCGTGTCGGCCAGCGGGCCGGTGCCGACCCGATGGGTGTGCATCGCCGCGTACAGCAGCGCGGTCGCGGTGATCGCCGGCCAGCGGCCGAGCAGCGCCTCCAACCGCGTCTGCAGCAGCAGCCGGTAGAAGACCTCCTCCAGCACACTCGCGGTCAGGAAGGTCAGCAGCATTGCCGCGAGCAGGACCATCGGGTCGTACGCCCGGTAGCCGGACAGGTCGGACGGTCCGGCCAGCGGGCTGTGGTACGCCAACCAGGCCCAGCCGACGACCGCCGGCACTGGGCCCAGCCAGTACCAGCGCCCCGGGAGCGCCCGTCGATGCTCCCGACCGCCGGGCGGTGCTGCCGGCCAGGTCCGCAGCACCCACCATGCGCCGCCGAGCAGCAGTACGACCTTCACCGGGCCGTACCAGACGCTTCCCGGCCCGAGGGGCAACGCCAGCGTGGCGAACGCCACCGCGACCGCGCCCAGGCCGACCACCTGCCGGGTGAGGGCCGCCCGCGCGTCGGCAACCGCCGGGCGCAACACCGGCAGTCGCGGCGGCACCAGCCTGGCCAGCAGCATCCCGGCGACCAACGGCACCACCACCGCGGCGACCGTCACCGGGGACGCCTCGACGTCCGCCGAGGTCGTCACTTCGCTACGCTCGGTGGCGAGTAGCCACAGCGGTGCGCCGCCGATCATCGTCAGGCCGAACCCGGTCAACAGCCGGTCCGGTGCGACGACGCGTGACGGCATGGCGCCGAGGGTAGCCAGCGGTCGCATCCCGACGTATGCGCGTACCGCCTCGAGATGGCACTGTCGCTGCCCTGGCCGACCGCACGGGTAGGGTGGCGGGCATGGCTGTCACCTCAGAGATGGTGCCGTTGGGCACCCCCGCGCCCGACTTCGCGCTGGCGGACGTCTCCGGTCACGTGGTCCGCCGCGACGACTTCGCCGACGCCCCGGCGCTGCTCGTCGCCTTTGTCTGCAACCACTGTCCCTACGTGAAGCATGTCGAGGTCGGACTCGCCAAGGTGCTCGCCGAGTTCCCGAACCTGGCAGTCGTCGGCATCTGCACCAACGACGTCGACGCCTACCCCGATGACGCCCCCGCGCAACTCGCCGCGCAGGCCCAGCGGGCCGGCTGGACGTTCCCGTACCTCGTCGACGCCACCCAGCAGATCGGGCGCGCCTACCAGGCGGTGTGCACACCGGACTTCTTCCTGTACGGCGCCGACCGCACCCTGGCCTACCGGGGCGCGTTCGACGACTCCACCCCGGGCAATGGCAAGCCGGTCACCGGGGCGGCGCTGCGGGCCGCGATCGAACTGGTGCTGGCCGGGCAGCCGGTACCCGAGCCGCACCAGCCCAGCATGGGCTGCTCGATCAAGTGGCGATCCTGACCGGACCGTCGGTGCGGGCGGCTTCCGGCCCCTGGTAAACCCCGATCGGCGGCCGCGCGTCAGTCCGGTATGACCCATCTGCGCGTACCGCTGATCCTCAGCCTCGCCGCACTGTTGGCCGCCGCCGGCTGCACCGCGGCCGACCCGACGGGAGCCGGCGTCGGCCAGCGGGAGTCACCCGTGGTGGTGGACCCAGGCTGGAGCGGACCGGGGGGACCGGACGGAACCAACGGCCCCGGCCCGGGCGAGCGCCGGGTGCGGTACGGCTGGTCGGTGCCGTCGCAGACCGTCGTGATCCGCAACGGCGTCCATCCGCCGGTCGCACCCCGGCCGGCTCCGCCGCTGCCGTACCTGGTGGAGGTCGAAGCCACCGACCACGCCGACGCCGACCCGGCGTACAGCCGGATCTCGTTCGTGTTCCGGTCCGGATTTCCGTCCTACGAGGTCGGTTACCAGCCACGGATCGTCTTCGACGGCACGGGTGAGCCGGTCGACCTGCCCGGCGACTGCTTTCTGCAGATTCGGTTCGTCACCGCGCAGGCACACGACGCGTACGGCCGGACGTCGGTCCGCCGATCGCCCGGCACCCAGCTGCGGCTGGGCAGCCTGCGTGGCTACGGGTTCGCCGGCGACTACGAGGGCCGGGTCACCTACGGTCTGGGTCTCGACCCGGCCGACGGGCCCGACCAGCCGCCGCCGGTACGGGTCGCCGAGGTCGGCCTCGACGGCCGGTTCATCGTCGCCGTCGACGTCGGGTACTGACCGCTGACCGCTTCCGGCTGGGGCTGTCACGGGGCCGCTGCGGGTTGAGGCTGTCGCGGGGCCGCTGCGGCTGGGGCCGTCGTACGGACCGTGACCCGGTCCGGCAGGATGTGGCCCGGCGGGTACGGGTACCGCCCGGAGCGGACCGACCGGGCGGACGGGACAGACAGGAGAGACGGTGTCTGACGCGGTGGTGGTCGGAGCCGGCATCATCGGGCTCAGCTGTGCCGTCCGGCTGCAGCAACGGGGACTACGGGTGACCGTGGTCACCGCCCACCCCGTCGAGCAGACCGTGTCGGCGGTGGCCGCCGCGGTCTGGTACCCGACCCGGACCGACGGCACGTCCCGGGTGCTCGACTGGGCCCGTCGCACCTTCGACGAACTGGCCGACCAGGCCCGGCAGCCGGTCCCGGGGGTGGTGATGCGACCGACCCGGATGCTGCTGCGTACCCCGGTCGACGATCCACCGTGGTGGGCGGCGGCCGTTCCCGACCTGCGTTACTGCCCGGTCACCCCGGTGGTGCCGGCCACCGGCGCCGGTCCGGCCGGTGAGGTGGTTGCCGAGTGGCGGTGCACGGTGCCCACCGTGGAGATGCGACCGTACCTGGACTGGCTCACCCGACGGTTCGTCTCCGCTGGCGGCGTCCTGCGCCAGCGTGACCTGTGCAATCTGGCCGAGGCGGGCCAGCTGGCGCCGGTGGTGGTGAACGCCACCGGCCTGGCCGCCGGTCGGTTGGCCGCCGATCCGGCGGTACATCCGATCCGCGGCCAGGTGGTGCTGGTGGCCAATCCAGGCATCGCCACCTCGGTACGCGACGAAGACCACCCCGACGGCGCCACGTACGTGCACCCCCGGCGACGCGACGTCGTGCTCGGCGGCACCTTCGAGCCGGGCGTCGACGGCGAACTGCCCGACCCGGCGACGAGCCGGGCGATCCGGGCCCGCTGCGCCGCACTCGTTCCCGAGCTGGCCGGTGCGGCGGTCCTTGCCCAGCGGGTCGGCCTGCGGCCCGGGCGGCACGGCGGCGCCCGGGTGGAGGCCGATCCCGCGCCGCCCGCCGGGGTCACGCAGCTGATTCACTGCTACGGCCACGGCGGTGCCGGCGTGACGCTGAGCTGGGGCTGCGCCGACGAGGTGGCGTCGCTCGCGGTCGAGCCTGCGTGACGGCGCCGGGCCGCCTTCAGCCGTCGGGCTGGTCGAGCGCGGTGACCGTCACCTGGTACGACGGCTCGTCGGCGTACTCCTCGCGGTAGCAGATCCGCTGGATCTGCCGGTCGGTGACAAACAGCGCCACGTCGACGAGGACGCCGAGGTGGGCGACGGTGCCGGCCGGTTCGTGGCGCTTGTCCTGCAGTACGTCGCCGATGCCGCCGAGGAAGTTCGTCGCGTAGCCGAACTGGTGCCCGCTCGGGCGACGTACCACGACCTCCAGCGCAACCGGATCGGCCAGCGGCGTCCAGCCGCTGCGCTGCGCCGCGTCGCACGCTGCGGTCAGCAGGGTACGGACCCGCGCCGCCTGCCGATTACCGGCGGTGAAGATGGACAGTGTCTGATTCTTCAGTGGTGGCAGGCCCGGGACATCGAACGCCAACGCGAGCGCCTGACGGTCACGCATCAGGACCTCCTCAAAGATCGACGGCGGGGTGCGCCGGACGGTCGGCGGGCGTACCGGCGGGAAGAGCGGGTCGGCGGCGGCGACCGAGTCGTAACGAAAACTACCTACCCTGTTCACGCGTCGCCCAGGGTCCGTTCGTTCACGATCCCGGATCCAGCGTTGTGAACGGACCGGCTGCGCGGGCGCCGCGCTCCCGGCACCGGACGGATCGGCGGGCACCGTCCGGGCCGATGCCGGCACCGGTGTTTGCCGGCGCAACGAACGGGTAGCGCGGTACCGGGGGCAGACCCGAGCCGAAGGAGCTATCGATGGACGACCCGATCAACCTGTCGGTGATCTACTACAGCGCCACGGGGACCACGTACCAGATGGCGCAGGCCGCCGTGGAGGCTGCGGAGAAGGCCGGGGCGCAGGTGCGGCTGCGCAAGGCCCGCGAGCTCGCCCCCGAGGAGGCGATCCGGTCCAACTCCGGCTGGCACGCGCACCGGTTGGAAGCCGAGGACGTGATGGAGGCCGAGATCGACGATCTGGCCTGGTCGGACGCGGTCATCTTCGGCACCCCGACCCGGTACGGGGTGATGGCCGCGCAGCTGAAGCAGTTCATCGACGGCAGCGGGCCGCTGTGGGCCAAGGGGGTCCTGGTCAACAAGGTGTTCTCCGGGTTCTGCTCGACCGCCACCGCGCACGGCGGACAGGAGGCGACGCTGTTGTCGCTGTACAACGTCGTCTACCACTGGGGCGGCATCGTGGTCACCCCCGGCTACGTGGAGCCGAGCCAGTTCGTCGGCGGCAATCCGTACGGCGCCTCCCACACCAGCAACAACGGCGAGATCCCGCCGGACGAGGCGGCGCTGACCGCGACCGCCCTGACCGCCCGGCGGGTGGTCGACATCGCCGCGGCGGTCAAACGCGGTCTGGCCGCCGGTTGACCGCGACCAGATCGACCAGCAGGTCCCGCAGTACGTCCAAGCCGTCCGGGCTGAGTACCGACTCGGGATGGAACTGCACCCCGGCGAAACGCGGGCCGACCAGCGCGTGCACCGCGCCGTCGGTCTCGTCCCGGCACAGCCGGACCTGCCCGTACGGAGTGGGCAGGCTCGCGGTGGCGCTGCTGGCGGTGAAACTTGAGTAGAAGCCGACCCGGCGCGGGACACCGAGAAGGTCGATCTCCCGCTGCAGTCCCTGGCTGGGCAGTGGCCGCCGGGTCACCGCCAGGCCGAGCCGGTCGGCCAGCACCTGGTGGCCCAGACAGATGCCGAGCAGCGGCTGCCCACGGTGCAGCGCGGCCTCCACGACCCGGCGCAGCACCGCCATCCGGGGCTGCGCCGGATCGGTCGGGTCACCCGGGCCGGGCCCGGCGACCAGGACGTCCGCGGTTGCCAGGTCTACCGTCGCGATCCGGTCCCAGCGGACCTGCCGGACCGCCGCGCCGAGCGCCCGCAGCAGGTGGGCGAGCATGCCGGTGAAGCTGTCCTCGGCGTCCAGGACCAACACGTCCAGATCGGTCAACCGGGACTCGGCCACCGCACCGGAAACCCGCTGCTCCAGCCAGAAGCGGGCCAGCCGGTCGTTGCGGGCGGCCAACGCGCGTACCACGGTGGGGTGTTCGGGGTGGGCGAGCGCGGCGGCGACGCCGGTGCCGGCAGTCCCGGCCGGCAGCCCGATTCCGCAGGTCACGGCCCGGTCGGCCGCCGGCCGGTCCGAAGGCGCCGCCGGTGCGGAGTCCGGACCGGAGAAGGGCGTGGAGGCCGGACCGGAGGCGAGCCCGAGCGACGCGAGGACCGCCGACGCCTTCGCGTGCGTCTCGGCCACCTCACCGGACGGTGTGGAGTGACGCACCAGGGTCGCGCCGACCGGCACGCGGATCTCCCCGGTCAGATCGATCTCGGCGGCCCGGATCAGGATCGGGGCGTCGAGTGTCTGCGCGCCGGCCAGGTCGTGGCCGAGCAGTGCGAGCACCCCGGCGTAGTAGCGGCGTCCACCGGGGCTGTACCGGGCGATCACCCGGCAGGCGCTCTCGATCGGGCTGCCGGTGACGGTCGGCGCGAACATCGTCTGCCGGAGCACCTCCCGCACGTCGTGGCAGTTGCGTCCGGCGAGCAGGTACTCGGTGTGGCTCAGCCGGGACATCCGCTTCAGGTAGGGGCCGATCACCTGGCCGCCGTGCTCGGCGACCGTCGCCATCATCTTGAGCTCCTCGTCGAGCACCATGTAGAGCTCCTCGACCTCTTTGGGATCGTCGAGGAACGACAGCACGGTGGCGAGATCCGGCTCACCCTGCGGATGCCGCAGGGTGCCGCTGATCGGGTTCATCATGGCCAGTCCGTCGCTCACGCTGACGTGGCGTTCCGGCGTCGCGCCGACCAGCACCCGCTCGCCGGTGTAGACCAGGAACGTCCAGTAGGCGCCGAGTTCGTCGCACAGCAGCCGGCGGAGCGCGCTCAGCCCGGCGACCAGCGCCGCCGAGCGGCCCATCCGGTCGGCGGCGGACCCGCCCGGTGCCACCAGCCGGGCCCGGTAGGTGCGGTGCAGTACGAAGTTGGCGCCGGCACCGTTGCCGATCTCGTCCCGCAGCACCCGGGCCACCAGGTCGGCGTACTCGTCGTCGGCGATGTCGAAGCCGCCGCCGTCGGTCGCCACCGGCGTGCCGGGCAGGTCGCGGACCGCCGCCGCGACCGGTACCTGACGGTAGGTCGACACCCGGATGCACTCCAGCGGAAGCCCGTCGTCGACGTGGGCGAACCCGCGTTCGGCGATCTGCCGGTACGGGACCACCGCCAGCGTCGCCGGCTGGTTCGTCGGTCCGGCCGGCAGCGGGATGTCCGCCAGCCGGTCGGCGCGGTGCGGTGTGCCACGGAGCAGTTCGATGACGTCGGCGCCGTCGCGCCGCAGCAGCGCGAACGGACCTGGGTCGACGCCGTCGTGCACGGCGCGCAGCAGGCTGGACAGGTGGTCGGTCATCGGGTCCCCTCGGGCTTCGGGCGGCCCGGCGAGGAACTGCCCGGGTGGGGTCCCGGTGGCCGCCTCGACGGGCGGCCGGATGGTTTCGCGCTAGACGCGCGGCGGGGCCGCCAGGTCGGCGGGCCACCAGCAGCGAGTGAGCGCGAGCATGGCGCCAGCATACCGGTCCGGGACCGTGGCTGGGTACGGTGATCGACGATGAGCATCCTCGCCCTCGATCTCGGCACCTCGTCGGTGCGCGGCCTGATCCTCGACAACGCGGCCGTGCCGCAGCAGGACGCGTTGGCCCGCCGCAAGGTGGCGTTGGCGGTCGACCGGGACGGCGCCGCCACCCTTGACCCGGCCGACTACCTGGCCGCTCTGATCGACTGCATCGACGAGCTCGACTCGGCCGGCCGGCTCGACGGTGTCGGCCTGGTCGCCTCGGCGGCCCAGTGGCACTCGGTGCTGCCGCTGGATCCCGCTGGTGCCCCGATCGGCCCGCTGATGACCTGGCTGGACACCCGACCGGCCACGTTGCCCGGTGCGGCCGCGCCGGCCGACGAAGCCGACTTCCACCAGCGCACCGGCACCTGGTGGCACCGCTTCTACTGGACGGTGCGACTACCGTGGCTGCGCCGCCACTGCGGCGGCCGGCCGGCGCGCTTCGTCGGCCTGCCGGAGTACGTGCTGGCCGGTCTGCTCGGGCATGCGCCGATGTCGGTGTCCCAGGCGTCCGGCACCGGCATGCTCGACCTGGTGACCATGCAGTGGGACCCCGAGGCCGTGCAGCTGGCCACGGTACGTCCTGGTGAGCTTCCGGAGCTGGCCCCGGCGGACTGGCGCGGGCAGCTGCGGGCCGAGTTCGCCCGGCGTTGGCCGGCGTTGGCCGGCGTGCCGTGGACCCCGACGATCGGCGACGGCGCCGCCTCCAACATCGGCTCCGGATGCCTGGACCCCAGCCGGGCTGCGGTCACGGTCGGCACCTCAGCTGCGGTACGGGTGGTCCAGTTGGCTGCGCCGGGCGTGCCGTTGCCGCCATTGCCGGCACAGCTGTGGCGCTATCGTGTCGACCACACCCGGATCGTCACCGGCCGGGCCTACTCCGCCGGCGGCAACCTCTACAGCTGGGCGAACCGGGAACTGCGCCTGCCGCAGGGAGCCGAGCTGAACCGGGCGCTGGATCTGATCGAGCCGGGTGAGGGCGTTCCTGCGGATCCCCGGTTCGGTGGCGACCGCCCGCCGGGCCGTGCCCCGGCCGGCTCCGGCGAGCTGCGCGGACTGGGGTTCGGCACCACAGCGGTCGACATCTTCGCCGGGCTGATGGAGGGCGTCTGCCGGCAGGTGGCAGGTGACCTGGACGAGATCGAATCGACGATGGACGGCCCCGTGACCGAGGTCGTTCTCGGCGGCGGCGCACTCTCCGCATCCGATTGGTGGCGCAGGGCGTTCGGTGCGGCACTCGCCCCGCGTCAGGTGCGCTATATGGCCGAGCCCGAGGTCGGTGCCACTGGGGCCGCGCTGGTCGCTCTCGGCCGGTTCGACGGGCCGGGGCCGGCACGCGACATCGGCCGGACGGATGATGGTGAGTCGGCGGGTAAGCTACCCGCCAGTCAGCCACTGTATCCTTCGTGAGCCTTCCCGCAGGTCGCCGCATTGACAGCGGAACGTGGCCTGGTTGGATGGACCCCGCTCCTCGGCTTGGCCGGTGTCGGGGAAAACGGCGAGGAGGCGTGGTGGTTGCTCCCGGTGGCCCGTACGACAACGCGGTGCCGTACCCCCGCCGCCGCGTGACCAATGGTGACGGTGTGACGCCACACCGTCGTCGGCTCCGGCTGCGTCCACGGGACTGGCGGATGGGCGCGAAACTCGCCGCGGTGCTGGTCGTCCCGTCGGTGGCGTTCCTGGTGGTCGCCTCGGTGCAGACCGGCTCACTGGTCGGCCAGGCGACGGCACTCAACGAGTTCGCCCGGCAGGTCCAGATCGGCGAGCAGGTCACCGCGCTGGTACACGAGTTGCAGCAGGAACGCGACCGGACCGCCGGCGAACTCGCCGCCCGACAGAGCGGCACCGGGTACGACCCGGAGCGCAGCGTCGAGGCGCTGCAGCCGCACTACGACGCCGTCGACCGCCGGATCGCCGACTTCCTGGCCGCCGCCGGCCCACAGGCCGGCGGGGACGCGGCCTGGCAGACCGCCTACAGCCGGGTGCTCGAATCGCTGGACCAGCTGCCACCGCTGCGTGAGTCCATCTCCGGCGGCGCGGTCGGAGCCGACACCGTGTTCGGCAACTACACCCGGGCCATCGACACTCTGCTGGAGCTGCTCGCCGAACCGTCGCCGGGTCAGGACCGGCCGGAGCTGACCCAGGCGGTGCTGCGCAGCGTCCAGCTGGCCCGGGTGAAGGAGCTCGGCTCCCGGGTCCGGGCGCAGCTGTACGCCGCCGCCCGGGCCGGCCGGTACGGACCCGAGGACCAGGTCAGTCTGACCGACCTACGGGCGCAGCAACTGACCGCGCTCGCCGAGTTTCGGGTGACCGCGACCGGCAACCAGATCGCCCGGTACGGCCAGGCCGCCGCCGACCCCCGGTTCGTCGCCGCGGTGGACCTGGAGGAAACCACCATCGTCGGTGGCGCCGCCAGCCCGGCGGTGCTGGAACCGGACGCCTGGTGGGCCGCCAGCCAGGACCGCCACCAGCTGCTGCGTCAGGTCGAGTCGGGCGTGCTGGGCAGCGCGGTGAGCCTCGCCGATGCCCGCAGCGACCAGCAGCTGCAACGGACAGTGCTGGTCGCCGGGGCGGTGCTCGGGGTGCTGTTCATCGCGTTGTTCACCTCGGTGGCGATCGGGCGGTCGATCGCCCGATCGCTGCGGGTCCTGCGGAGCCAGGCGTTGCAGGTCGCCCAGCTCGACCTGCCGGACACCCTGCAACGGCTCCGTTCGGTGGAGTCCGGGGTCCCGCAGATCGAGATTCCTCCGGCGGCGGTACGCACCCGCGACGAGGTCGGTGAGGTCGCCGAGGCGTTCGTCGCGGTGCACCGTAGCGCGGTGACCGTCGCGGTGGAGCAGGCGGTGATGCGCCGCAACGTCAATGCGATGTTCGTCAACCTGGCCCGCCGCAGCCAGGTGCTGGTCGAACGGCAACTGGAGCTGCTCGACGAGCTGGAACGCGACGAGGGCGACCCGGACCAGCTGGACAACCTGTTCAAGCTCGACCACCTGGCTGCCCGGATGCGCCGCAACGACGAGAGCCTGTTGGTGCTGGCCGGGACCGAGGCTAGCCGGCGGTGGAGCCGTCCGGTGGCGCTGTCGGCGGTGACTCTGGCCGCCGCTGCCGAGATTGAGCAGTACCCGCGGATCCGCCACGACGTCGAGGACAAGCTGCACATCGTCGGGCACGCCGTCGGCGACCTGGTGCACCTGCTCGCAGAGCTGCTGGAGAACGCCACCGCCTTCTCCCCGCCGTACACCAACGTGCACGTCACCGGACACGAGTACGCGCCCCAGTCGGTTCTCATCGAGATCACCGACGAGGGGATGGGGATGTCCGCCGAGGCGATCGAGCAGGCCAACGCGACCCTGGCCGAACCGCCCGACGCCGACGTCGCCGCCTCCGAGCGGATGGGGCTGTTCGTCGTCAGCCACCTGGCCGCCCGGCTAGGGGTACGGGTGCAGTTGCGGCCGGCCGAACGGGGGCTGGTGGCCAACGTGTGGCTGCCCGGCACGGTGCTCGCGGCGCCGGACGAGGACTCGCCGTACGTCGCGTCGGTCGGCCGTAGCCCGACCGACTACCCGACCAGGGAGATGCGTGCCGTCGGCGCGGCGGTGCGGGCCAGCGCCGGTGACCCGGTGGCCGGCCGGCCACCGGCTGTGTTGGGTGGTCGTGGGCCGGCGTTCGCCCCGCCGGCCGCTCGTCCGTCGATCCCGGCGGACGAACCGGTTCCGGTGGTGCCTGCGCAACCAGCTGTGGTCGAGCAGCCGCGTGCGGTACCGGCGTTGCGTCAGATGACCGCGCTGCCGGCCGGACCGGCCGCCGGTGACCGGACCGTGGCGGTCCGGCGCGGCGGTCGCCGACCCACCCCGGCGCGGGCCTGTTTCTTCTACACCTCTTCCGCTTCCGCCAAGCTTCTCCCGGTGTAGATCTCTGTTGTCGCCGTAT
>NZ_JBSWXD010000101.1:0-23880 GCF_056160425.1 Micromonospora sp. ABR4_055 | reverse complement strand
CCCGAGGCGTTTTTTTCTCTTGGCTCTGTCCTGGGGTTTTCGTCTTTCGTTCCCCTCCCCCCCCCCCCCCCCCCCCCCCCCCCCCCCCCCCCCCCCCTCCCCCCCCCCACTTCGCGTTCCGGGTTCCGCGTCCACCGGGGCCGGACAGTCCAGGAGGCAGGACATGGGGACCAACGCCGTTGCGCACACCGCCGACAGCAGCGCGACGCCACCGGCCGGCACCGCTGAGGAGGCGGGCCAGTCTGGCGCGACCGGCCCGGCAGGGCGATCCGACGGTCGTCACCAGACCGGGACGGACGCGCCGGAGGCGGCCGACCGTATCCTGGCCATCCGAAACAGGATCAACGAGATCGACGACGCGCTGATCGCGCTCTGGCAGGAACGGGCCGAGCTGTCGCGGCAGGTGGGCGCGGTCCGGATCGCCTCGGGCGGCACCCGGCTGGTGCTCTCCCGGGAACGTGAGATTGTCGACCGCTACCGGTCTGAACTGGGTGCCGACGGCACCCAGTTGGCGCTGCTGGTGCTGCGGGCCGGCCGCGGCCCACTGTGATCACCGGCCCGGCCGTCACCTCAGCCAGCCGGCGCTCGATTCAGCCGGGCGGAACGCACGAGGGCGGCCAGCCGGCCCGCTCCCACCATGCGTCAACGTGATGCGAGGCGACGAGCGGGCCGGCGCCCGGACTACTCGGTGACGTGCACGACGTCGCGCACCTCGGCGAAGTGGCAGGCGCTGGGGTGCGCCGACGTCTCCCGTACCGTCAGGGTCGGTTCCTCGGCGGCGCAGATGTCCTGTGCCTTCCAGCAGCGGGTCCGGAACCGGCAGCCCGACGGCGGGTCGGCCGGTGACGGCACGTCGCCTTCCAGCACGATCTGGTCCCGCAGGCCGCGCACCGTCGGGTCGGGCAGCGGGACCGCGGAGAGCAACGCCTGGGTGTACGGGTGGGTCGGCCGCTCGTAGATCTCCTCCTCGGTGCCGATCTCCGCGATCTTGCCGAGGTACATCACACCGACCCGGTGTGCGATGTGCCGCACCACCGACAGGTCGTGGGCGATGAAGATGTACGACAGCCCCAGTTCCTTCTGCAGCTGCTCCAGCAGGTTGATCACCTGCGCCTGGATCGACACGTCCAGCGCGGAGACCGGCTCGTCGCAGAGGATGATCTCCGGGCGCAGCGCCAGCGCCCGGGCGATGCCGATCCGCTGCCGCTGCCCGCCGGAGAACTGGTGCGGGTAGCGGTTGATGTGGTCCGGGTTGAGGCCGACCAGCTCCAACAGCTCCTGGACGCGGCGGCTACGGTCGCTCTTCGGCGCCACGTCCGGGTGGATCTCGAACGGCTCGCCGATCAGGTCACCGACCGTCATCCGCGGGTTCAGCGAAGTGTACGGGTCCTGCATCACCAGCTGGATGTTGCGCCGGGCCCGGCGCATCTCGGCGCCGCTGCGGCCGGCCACGTCCGCGCCGTGCACCATGATCGAACCGGACGACGGGGTCTCCAACCCGACAAGCAGCTTGGCCAGGGTGGACTTGCCGCAGCCGGACTCGCCGACGATGCCGAGCGTCTCGCCCCGGTGCAGCTGGAGGCTGATCCCGTCCACCGCGCGGACCGCGCCGATCTGCCTCTTGAACAGGATGCCCTGGGTCAGCGGGAAGTGCTTGACCAGATCCTTGGTCTCCAGGACAACGTCACTCATCGCCCTTGACCTCCTTCCAGAAGTGGCAGGCGGAGGTCCGGCTCGGCGTTAGCGCGAACCGGGGCGGCTCCGGGTCGGCCCGGCAGACATCCTGCGCGTACCGGCAGCGCGGGTTGAACGAGCAGCCGGCCGGGATGTTCGTCAGCGCGGGCGGCAGGCCCTTGATGACGTTCAGCTCCTGGCCTTTGAGGTCGATCCGGGGGATCGATTCCAGCAGCGCCTTGGTGTACGGGTGCGCCGGCGAGGCGTAGATGTCCCGCACCGGCGCCTCCTCGACGACCCGACCGGCGTACATGACCGAGATCCGGTCGGCGACGTCGGCCACCACCCCCATGTCGTGGGTGATCAGCACCAGGCCCATGTTGCGTTCCCGCTGCAGCTCCGCGAGCAAAGCCATCACCTGGGCCTGGACGGTGACGTCGAGCGCGGTGGTCGGCTCGTCGGCGATCAGCACCTCGGGGTCGAGAGCCAGCGCCATCGCGATCATCACCCGCTGGCGCATGCCACCGGAGAACTGGTGCGGGAAGTCGCCGACCCGCTGTTTGGCCGCCGGGATCTTCACCAGGTCGAGCAGCTCGACCGCCCGTGCCTTCCCGTCGGCCCGGGACATCCCCCGGTGCTTGCGGAACAGCTCGGAGAGCTGGAAGCCGACGGTGAACACCGGGTTCAACGCCGACAGCGCGTCCTGGAAGATCATCGCGATCCGGTTGGCCCGGATCTTGCGCCGCTGCGACTCGGGCAGCTTGAGCAGGTCCACGCCCCGATACTTGATCTCGCCGCCGGTGACGAACCCGGGCGGCGAGTCGATGATGCCCATGATCGCCTGGGCGGTGACGCTCTTGCCGCAACCGGACTCACCCAGGATGGCCAGGGTCTCGCCGGCCTGCAACGAGAAGCTCACCCCGTTGACCGCGCGGGCGATGCCGTTGCGGGTGCGGAACTCGACCTGCAGGTCGTTGACCTCCAGCGGCGGTGCGCTGGCGTCGAGGCCGGGCAGCGCGTCGATGGTGGCGGTGATGTCTCTGTCTGTCGCCATGGCTCACCTCACCGCAGCTTCGGGTCGAGGGCGTCACGCAGGGCGTCGCCCATGAGGATGAAGGAGAGCACCGTGCCGACCAGCAGCCCGCACGGGAAGAGCAGCAGCCACGGGTGGTCCAGGAAGTAGACCTGGTGCTGGGAGATCATGATCCCCCAGGACTCCTCCGGTGGCTGCAGACCGACACCGAGGTAGGTCAGCGTCGCCTCGGCGGAGACGAACGCGCCCAGGGTGATCGTCGCGTAGACGACCATCGGTGCGATCGCGTTCGGCAGGATGTGCCGGAACATCAGTCGACCGTGCCCGGCCCCCATCGCCTTGGCCGCCTGCACGTAGTCCAGGCCCTTGGAGGAGAGCACGCTGCCGCGCATGATCCGGGCGATGGTGGTCCAGCCGAGCACGATCAGGACGGCGGCCAGCGTCCAGACGTTCTGCTGCTTGATCACGGTCAGGAAGACGATCGCACCGAGCAGGAACGGCAGCGAGAAGAAGATGTCGGTGATCCGCGAGATGATCGCGTCCACCCAGCCGCCGAAGTAGCCGGCGAGCAGCCCGGCGGTGCCGCCGAGCAGGACGATGCCCAGCGTGGCGAAGATCGCGATCTGCAGCGACGGCCGGGCCCCGTGGATGGCGTGCGAGTAGTAGTCGCAGCCCAGGTTGTTGAACCCGAACGGGTGCTCCCAGCTGGGCGCGATCCGGGTCCGCTGGACGTCGCAGGCGCGCGGGTCCTGCCGGGTCCACAGGGTGGGGAAGGCGGCCATCGACGCGACCAGCAGCACGTAGATCGACGCGGCGATGAAGACCGGGTCGCGCAGCAGTTGCCGCCGGGCGTCGGCCCACAGGCTGGCGTTGCGTTCGGTGGTGGCCGCGGCCGGGGCCGGTTCGGGTGGCGGTGGTGCCACCTCGGTGCCGCCGGCGGGGGCCGTGGGATGGGTCGGGTCACTCATGGTGGCACCTCGCTACGCTCGGTCCGCCGTGGATCAGCACGGCACCGGGCCAGATGTTCGGTCCATTGTGATCACTCATAGCGGATCCTCGGATCGAGGACCGCGTAAAGCAGGTCCACCAGCAGGTTCACCAGCAGGAAGACCATGACCAGCATGGTCACCACACCGATCGCCACCGAGGCTTCACCGGAGGTGGCGGCCTGGGCGACCAACGATCCGATACCACGTACGTTGAAGATCCGCTCGGTGACCACCGCGCCGCCCATCAGCGAGCCGATGTCGACACCGAGGTACGTGATCACCGGGATGAGCGAGTTGCGCAGTGTGTGCACGCCGATGACCCGCCGGTTCGCCAGACCCTTGGCCTTGGCGGTACGCACGTAGTCGGCCCGGACGTTCTCCATGATGCTGGTCCGGGTGAGCCGGGCGGTGGTGGCCAGGGAGACCGCGCCGAGCACCATGCCGGGGATGACCAGGCTGGCGGTCGGGTAGTCGGCGATGAACCCGGCGCCGAAGACGCCTCGCGAGATCAGTTCCGGTATCCAGTCCTGCCCGCGCAGGACGTTGCCGAACTCGACGCCGACGTACTGGCGGACCACGACGCCGAGGACGAAGATCGGCACGGAGATGACGAAGACCGTGGAGATCTTGACCAGGTAGTCCCAGAAGCTGCCGTTACGCAGACCGGCCAGGACGCCGGCGAAGATGCCGATGACCGCCTCGAAGACGATGGCGATGAGCACCAGCTTGAGGGTGTGCGGCAGGGCCCGGGAGACGAGCTCGGTGACCGGCTCCTGCTGCAGGTTGATGCCGAAGTCGAAGCGCAGGAAGATGTCCTGCAGGCGGTCGAGGAACAGACCGAAGCACGGGTTGCCCGGCTGCTCCAGGCAGGGGTCGCCGAAGCCGAGCTTCTCGGTCATGGCGGCGAGCTGAGCTTCTGTCGGCTTGCGGTCGCCGAAGATCGCCCGGACCGGGTTGCCGCTGAACTGGATGCCCAGCGACGTGACGTAGTGCAGTAGGAACATGGTGCCCAGCACGGTGGGGATGAACTGGAGCAACCGTCGGATGACGTAGCGCCCCATCTGGGGGGTCTCCTCTCGGCGCTAAACGTGGCGGCAACAGGCCCCCTCGTGGGAGTTCCCGTTGCCGCCACGTCGCGTTACGACTTGATCAGTCAGACTCGCAGGTCAGGAGTTCTTCAGAGTGATCTTGCCGTACTCAGCGTCCGAGATCTTGTTCCAGTGGAATTCGTCGACGTTCTCGCCGTACAGCGCAGCGATCTTGCTGAACCACATCGGGATGACCGGCATGTCCTCCACGATGAGGTCCTCGGCCTGGTTGTAGAACGGGATGGCCGCCTCGAGGTCCGCCGCGGCGTCGCCCTGGGCGATCAGCGCGTCGAAGTCGGGGTTGTTGTAGCCGGACGCGTTGCTGTCCGAACCGGAGCCGTAGAGCGGGTAGAGGTAGGTCTCGACCACCGGGTAGTCCGGGCCCCAGCCGAGCCGGAACGGACCGGTGAACTCCTTCTCGTCGGCGGTCGCCAGGTACTCGGGGAACTGCAGGTTGACCTTCAGCTCGTAGTCGATGCCCAGCGCGGCCTTCAGCTGGTCGCCGACCGCCTGCAGCCACTGCTCGTGACCGGCACCGGCGTTGGCCCACAGCACCAGCGGCTCGCCGTCCCAGCCGCCGGCCTCTTCCAGCAGCTCCTTGGCCCGCTCGACGTCCTGGGTGCAGTACTCGCAGACACCCGGGCGGTAGCCGTCGAAGGTCGGCGCCACAACGCCCTCAGCGGGGGTGAACCGGCCGTCGAAGACGGCGTCGATGATGCCCTGCCGGTCGACCGCGAGCGAGAAGGCCTGCCGGACCCGCTTGTCGGCGAAGCGCTCGTCGTAGGTCGGGAAGCCGACGTAGGTGAAGCTGTCGCCGGGGGCCTCGTACATCCGGTCGCCGTACTGCTGCTTGGCCTCCTGGTACCGCGCCGGCGGGATGGTGTACATCACGTCCAGCTCGCCGGACTGGAAGGCGGCGTAGCCGGCGTCCACATCGGCGTAGATCTTGTAGTCCAGGACGTCGGCCGCGCCCTTCTCCTCACCGGCCCAGGTCTCGCTGCGCGCCAACTGGATCCGCTGGTCGTGCTCCCAGCTGCCCTCGATCTTGTACGGACCGTTGCCGATCGGGGTCTCGTTGCAGGCGTCGGTGTCCTCGAGGCAGGCCTCGGCCATCGGGAAGAACCCGGAGTAGCCGACGATCGCCGGGAAGCCGGCGAACGGCTCCTTCAGCTCGACGGTGAAGGTCAGCTCGTCGACCTTGGCCAGGCCGGAGAGCTCCTCGGCCGCCGGCTCCTCGCCGCTGACCTCGTCGATGCCGACGATGCGCTTCATGAAGTAGGCGTTGTTCTGGGCGTTGGGCCCGTACGCCGTGTAGTTCCACGCCCGGATGAAGGCGTCGGCGTTGACCGGCTCACCGTTGTCGAAGGTGTAGCCGTCCTTGAGCGTGACCGTCCAGGTCTTGTTGTCCTCGGACTCGATCGACTCGGCGAGGTCGTTCTCCGGCTCACCGGTCTCGGCGTTGTACTTGACCAGACCACGGTAGAGCTGGCGGATGACCAGGATGGACGGCTCGTCGTCACCAGCGGACGGCAGCAGGAACGCCGGCTCCGAGGCGTAGATGCGAAGCGTACCGCCGGAGTTGTTGTTCTCCGTGGTGTCTTCGCCGTCGCTACTGCAAGCGGTGGCGAACAGAGCGATGGCGGTCGCTGCGACCGCCACCTTTAGGGTTTTCCCACGCATGGGAGAGCCTCCTCAGGGCGCTCACGGGGGGGTTGTGAGGTGACTGACACTGTGACACCAGGTAGCCCGTTGCGTGAAGGTGCCGTTATCAAGGTGATACGCGGACGGGACGGCCCCGATACTCCGGTCAAGATCACTCAACCGTCGCTCAGACCCGCCCTGACCTGGGCATCCGACCACTGTACAACCCTTATTACCGCAGAGTAGGAAAGCCCTCGTGTGACCTTCCCCGCGACCCCTCCATCACGTTCGGATGTTAAGTCAATACGATTAGTCACCACTTGTCCGAGGTGCCCGGATGCCGGATTGGCGGCAATTGCCGGCTTGTAACCTCAGGGTTAACACCGGTCCGCAGCAGACGCATCGCGAGCCCACAACCAGGCCCGCCATGATCGACACCGGACGGATCGCCAACCAGGTTCCCACCATCCGGGAGATAGAGCAAGTCCGCTGGTCGGTCAGATGAGCCGGCGGTCCGCCGCCCATCTGGACAGTTCGTACCGGTTCGACATCTGCAGCTTGCGCAGCACGTTCGAGACGTGGGTCTCCACCGTCTTGATCGAGATGAACAGCTCCTTGGCGATCTCCTTGTAGGCGTAGCCCCGGGCGAGTAGCCGCAGCACCTCCCGCTCCCGGTTGGTCAGCTGGTCCAGCTCCGGATCCACCACCGGCGCGTCCGGCCGGGCGGCGAACGCGTCCAGCACGAACCCGGCCAGCCGGGGGCTGAACACCGCATCCCCGTCGGCCACCCGTTGGATCGCCGCCGCCAGATCGTCCGGTGAGATCGTCTTTGTCACGTAGCCACGTGCGCCGGCCCGGATCAGCCCGATCACGTCCTCCGCCGCGTCCGAGACGCTCAGCGCCAGGAACCGCACCGACGGCCGCGCCACGCCCGAGCCCCGCAGCACCGCGTCCAGCACCGCCCGTCCCCCACCATCAGGCATGTGTACGTCGAGCAGCACCACGTCGGGGCCGACCGCGGCGATCCCGCTGACCGCCTCGGCCACCGTGCTCGCCTCGCCCACCACATCCACGTGGGCGCCGAGTTCGGCGCGGACCCCGGTACGGAACATCGCATGGTCGTCGACCAGGAATACCCGCAACCGCCGTCCGTCCGGCTGCCCCGGTGCCCCACCCGCCGCCGGCTGGCTGGTCGGTTCACTCATGTCGGCCATCCTCTCCAGGCTGTCGGCTCTCCGGCCCAGGCCGCCGGCTCTCCGGCCCGACCGGCAGCGTCAGCCGGACCTCGGTACCCGAGCCCGGCGTACTAATGATCTCGGCTCGACCGCCGTGCCGGCGCATCCGGCCGACGATCGAGCCGCGCACCCCGTGCCGGTGGTCCCCCACCCGGGTCGGGTCAAAGCCCGCGCCCCGGTCCCGGACGAAGACGCTGAGCTGCTCCGGCTCCACCTCCGCGTACAGCGACACAGTCTGCACCCCGGCGTGACGCGCCGCGTTGACCAGCGCCTCCCGGGTCGCCGCCACCAGCGCGCCAACCCGCTCGTCGGTGCCCCGGTCGCCCACCACAACGGCCTCGACGGACAATCCGAAAGTGTCTTCCACCTCGGCCGCGACCTGCTCCAACGCCGCCGCGAACCGCTCGGTCGGCGAGGCGGTCGGCTTGTAGAGCCAGTTCCGCAGCGTCCGCTCCTGCCCCCGGGCCAGCCGCTGCACGGTCTTCGGGTCGGCGGCGTTGCGCTGGATCAGCGCCAAGGTGTGCAGCACCTGGTCGTGGATCATCGCGGCAAGCTCGGCCCGCTCCTGCTCCCGGACCCGGCCCTCCCGCTCGGTGCGCAACTGGTTGAACGTCCGCCACAGCACCGGGGCGGTGACCACCCCGACGCCAGCGAGACCGACCAGGGCGAAGATGACGCCGTTGATGACGGCGGCGAAGTCGCCCCGGGGCGAATACACCGCCACCACCCCGATCACGCCGACCGCCACCAGCAGCCCGCCGCCGATGAACCGCAGCAGGAAGGCCCGGCGGTCGCTCTCGTCGACCACCGCGCCCAGCCACGGCACCTGTGGCAGGGTCTCCCGCCAGGCCCGCCGGCGCTCCGGTGCCGACTGGTGCCAGATGATCCCGGTCCCGACCGCGATGACCGCCACCAGCCAGCCGGCGGTGGCACTCACTCCACTGGATTCGAAGACCAGCACCTGGATCAAGATGACGCCGAGGCCGATCGCCACGAACGGCAGTAGTTCGCCCAGGTCGCGACGCTTCGGGGGCCCAACGGTCGCAGGTGGCACCACCGCCCAGAACGCCGCGTAGAGCAGCACCCCGAGGCCGCTGAACCCGATCAGTACGACGAACGCCACCCGTACGCCGACCACCGGCAGTCGCAGGTGGTGGGCGATCCCGGCGGCGACTCCGGCGACCACCCGCTGCTCGCGACTGCGATACAGACGTGGCGGCTCGATCGCGGTAGTGATCGCTGCCTCCTCGGCGGGTGGGACGTGGACGGTCTGACGGCCGATTCCGGCCGGCGGCGCCCGGCGGCGGTGACTTCGGCCGGTGGATACCGGCCGGTGGATTCGATCGTCACACGGCGACGACCCGCGCGACCACGGGGACGTCCCGGACAGCCACCGTCTGGAAAGTCAGGGTGGCTTCAGGGTCGATTCCCGAGGCAGGTCGGGCAGCCGGACACGGAGGATCACAAGTATGACCGACGACCCGACCAAGCCAGGTGGACCGGCGCAGCCACCCGACCCAGCGACCGAACCGGCACAGCCACCCGACCCAGCGGACGAGTCGACGCAGCCACCCGACCAGGCAACGGGGCCGGCAGGGGCGGCCAGTCCAGCGGGCGAGTCGGCCGGCGGGACCGCGTCGGCCCCGCCGACGGACCCCCCCACCACCGGGTACGGCTGGCAGCCACCGCCTCCGCAGGCCGAGGCCCTCGCCTCGCGGTACGGGTTGATCAGGCCGCGTCAGGGCCGGTACCTGGCCGGGGTGTGCGGAGCCATCGGCCGGGCCACCAACACCGACCCGGTTCTGTGGCGGGTGCTGCTGGCGGTGCTCGGCTTCTTCGGCGGTATCGGCATCCTGGTGTATCTGGTGGTGTGGCTGGCCACCCCGAGTGAGGGGGACAGCACCTCGCCGGTGGAAGGGCTGCTTGGCCGGGGCCGGTCGAGTACTTCACCGGTCACCGTCCTGGTGATCGGCATCCTCGCCGCTGTCATGTTCGGCTTCATCGTGACCGACGGGTTCCGGGCCGTCCTGCTCGGTTCGGCGGTGCTGATCGGCGGCGTGTTGCTGCTCAACCGCAGTCTCCGGGAGGACGGTCCGCGACCGGCTGGACCCCCGGCGCCGCCACCGCCGGGATACGGCCCACCGGCCGCGTACAGCCCACCGCCACCGGCCGGGTACGGTCCGCCGCCACCGGCGGGATACGGTCCGCCGCCACCGGCGGGATACGGTCCGCCGCCACCGGCGGGATACGGTCCGCCGCCGTACGGGCCGGTAGCGGGAGCGGCGCTAGCGGCCGCACCGGTCGCCGCCGGCCAGCCGGCAGCCCTCGGGGGCTACCGGGCACCATTCGCGCCCTACGGCCCGTACGCGGGTCGTAGCGGGCCACCGGGGCAGTTTCCCCCGCCACCTCCGGTCCCACCGCACCCGGTGCCACCGCCACCGTCGGTCGCGCCACGGCCCCGTAAGGAACGGTCCCGGCTGGGCACCATCACATTTTCGATGATCTTCGTGGTGCTCGGGCTGGTCACCGCGCTCGACCTGACCGACCTGGCGCCCACGCCACCCTCGGCCTACTTCGCGGCGGTACTCGCCACGATCGCGGTCGGGCTGCTGGTCGGGGCCTGGATCGGCCGGGCCCGCTGGCTCATCGCGCTGGGTCTGACGGCTGCCGCAGCGGTCGGTGTCTCCAGCCTCGCCGAGTCGGCCAAGGAGGCCGCATCGGAGCCGATGGTGTGGAAACCGGCCACCTACGGCCAGGTGGATTCGCGTTACCAGGCAACGTTCGGCGACGCCGTGCTGGACCTGCGCAACGTGGACTTCACCGACCGGCAGAAGGACGTGACGGTCTCGCTGTCGTTCGGCAAACTTCGCGTCTACCTGCCGGACGAGGTCGACGTACGGACCGAGACCGACATGAACGCCGGTAACGCGTCCGTGCTCGGACACCGCTGGGACGGCTTCGAGCAGGGCCGCCGCATCGTGGAGGACCTCGGATCGGACGGTACCGGCGGCGGCGAACTCACCCTGCGGATCGAAATCAACGCCGGCGACCTGGAGGTCATCCGATGAAACGGCACCGCACCGACGGCGTCTCCCTCACCTTCGGCCTGATCTTCCTCCTGATCGCCGGTTGGTGGCTGATCGCCCAGTCAGTCGACGTACCGCTGCCCCGGGTCGGCTGGATCGTCGCCGGCGGGCTGATCCTGCTCGGCGTACTCGGGTTGGTGGGCGCGTTGCGGTCCGGCCGCAGCGAACCGCCCCCCGGCACCGCTGGCCAGGCCCACGGGCCGGCGGAAGCCGACGCCTCCGCGCCCGCCGGGCCGACGTCCGCCGGGCCGACGTCCGATGCCCCGACGTCTGCCGAGCCGGCCACCCGGCCCAGCGGATCGGGTGGTTGACGGCCCGCTGCAGCCCACCGGTGGTGCACCTATGCTGGGTCCGCGTCCCACCATTGCCGCGAGGAGCCCGTCCGCCATGTCCGACACCCCCGTACCAGTCACTTCCGTGCTTCGTGCCCGCGCCGACGTCGGCGACCGCGCCGCCCGGGCGCTGACCGCCGAACTCGCCCGGGACAACGCGGCGAAGCACGTCCTGCTGGTCGAGGTGGCCCCGGGATCGATGCTGGTCGACGCCGCCATCGACGCACTGCTACCCGGCGACACGATGACCGTGGTGCCGGCCAGCGTCGACCAGACGGCACAGCTGCGGGCGGAGATCGCCGGCCACGGCCCGTGGGTCGACGAACGGGTCCGGGTGATCGAGACGGCGTCGGCCGCCGACCCGGCCGACCTGCTCATCATCGGGACCGTCCTCACCGGCAGTGGTGAGCAGGCCCGCGTCATGATCGACGGCTACGGCAAGTACCTCACCGAAGGCGCCGTGCTGTCCGTGGCCGTCGCTGCGCTGCCGGGCGGCACCTCGGGTGCGGCCGCCGAACTGGACCGGCAGGTGGCGCTCTTCGGCGTCGGCAGTGACCTGGTGCTGCGCAACGTCCCGCCGCTGCGGGTGCACCGGCTGCGGTTCACCCCGGCGCCGGTCGACCGGGCCGCCAAGCTGGGGCCGGCGTTCCGGACGAGCAGCGTGCCGCTGACCCGGGGGATGCACATCGATTCCAGCGGCGTGGCCGCCGCCGGGATCGCCCTCGGGCTGGCCGCGGCGACCCGGCTGGCCCGGCCGAAGAGCCGGCTCTGGCTGCTGCCGGCGTTGGCCGCCGGCCCGGTCGCCGCGTTCTTCCGCGATCCGCAACGCGACGTTCCGGAGGATCCGACCGCCGTGGTCGCGGCGAGCGACGGCCGGGTGCTGTCGGTGGAGCGGGTGCACGACGAACGGCTCGGTGCCACCGGGTTCCTGCGGATCGCGGTCTTCCTCTCGGTGCTCGACGTGCACGTCAACCGCAGCCCGGTGGCCGGCCGGGTGGTCGACCACTTCGTCACCGACGGCGGTTTCGCCGCCGCGATGAAGCCGGCCGCCGAGCACAACGTCGCCGCGTACACGGTGCTGGAGACCGCTCGGGGCCGGGTGGTGGTCGCGCAGCGTACCGGAATGGTGGCCCGACGGATCGCGCACCGCGCCCCGGTCGGCAGTCTGCTCGCCAAGGGTGAGCGGTTCGGGCTGATCAGGTTCGGTTCACGCACCGACGTCTACCTGCCGGCGGACGCCGCCGAGGCGCTGGTCGGGCCGGGTGACCGGGTGGCCGGTGGCAGCTCGGTGATCGCCCGCTGGCGCTGACCCCCAGAGCCGGCCGGTCGGGGCCGGGCCGGTGGCTGAGGGTCAGGTGGCCCGCCGCTGGTGCAGCCAGAGCACCGGCCCGCTCACCAGGTAGGCCAGCACGGTCAGGCCGAAGGTCAGCCGCGCGTCGATCAACGCGCCGACCACCGGCACGACCCACAGCCACGGCGGCAGCTTGATCAGCCGGGCCAGCTTCGCGTACGGGAAGCTGGAGATCATCGCGAAGGCCAGCAGCGCCACGACCGCCAGCTGCGCACCGCCGGGGATCGGGACGTCGATCAGCACGCCGAGACCGAGGACGGCGGCGGCCAGCGTGGTCGGTACGCCGGTGAAGAACCGGCCGTCGCACGGCGACACGTTGAACCGGGCCAGCCGGATCGCTGCGCAGCCGGCGACCAGGGCGCAGGCGACCGCCGCGGCGGTGGTGGAGACCGAGCCGGCCAGCGAGGCGTAGACGACGACCGGGGCGGCCAGCCCGAACGAGCACATGTCGGCGAGTGAGTCCATCTGCGCGCCGAACGGGCTCGCCACCCCGAGCCGGCGGGCCAGCGCCCCGTCGAGTCCGTCGAAGACCACGCAGGCGATCAGGCAGGCCGCAGCCGGGCGTACGTCGCCTTCCATCGCCAGGAAGATGGCGGTGAGGCCGAGCGTGAGGCTGGCCAGCGTAGTCGAGTTGACCAGCACGAAGCCGGCCCGCCGGGCCGCCGTCGGGGTGCCGGGCAGCAGCGGTACGGCAGCCGGCGGCAGCTCTCCGGGCCGGCTGTCCGCCGTGGCGGTGTGGTCGTCGGGGGCGATCGGGCGGTCCTCGACACCGGTGGCAGGTGCCGGACCGACCGGACCGACCGCCGGGCTGAGCGGAGCGATCGCGGCGATCTCGGCCGCCGTCAGCGGGTCAACCCGGTACCGTCCGACGGAGTCCGCCGACCGCCGGCCGAAACGGAGCCGGTCGCTGCCGCTGCGGCCGACCCGCACCAGCAGGACCTGGCGGGCCAGGCTGCCACTACGACGAAGCGGACCGGTCCATCGACGGCCCGCCCATTGACGTCCTGCCGGCCGGGGACTGTCAGTCGTACGCCGCCGCCGCCACGGGGCTCTCGCCACGGATCCCTCCATCATCGGTCGGTCGCCCGGCGCAAGTTTGTGCCGGACGCCCGATTATGCGGCCTACACCATTGCACAGCCGACGCGGGATGGCGAGAGATCAGTCTGAGTTATGCCGGTTCGTCCGGGCCAAACCGGTCACCTGCTCACGGCGATGCGCTTGCTTCAGCAAGCGGTGCTAGCTGAAGCAAGCATCGACGACAGCCTTCCCAGCGGTGCCGCCGAGCGTCGGAGGGCACCGCCAGGGTCGGGGTCAGACCAGCCGGGCGGCTCCGACCGCCTCGGCGGTCACCTCGGTCAGCTCCGACCGGATGGCAGCCAGATCCGTCCGAGCGAACCAGCGGGCCTCCGAGGTCGACCCACCGATGTCAGTGACGATCGGCAGCGACGGGCGGTCCACCTCCACCTGGTAGAAGGCGCGCACCCCGTGCCAGTCGATCGGGTAGCCCTCCGGACCGAGCGAGGCCGCGTCCCGGTGGCTGGCCACGCCGAGCAGCCGGACCAGCCTGCCACGCTGGCCGGTCTCCTCGACCAGCTCTCGGATCAGCGCCGTGCCAGGCTGTTCGCCGTAGTCGGTGCCACCGCCGGGCAGATGCCACCGACCGGCACCCGGGTAGCCGGGCGCGATCCGGGTCAGCAGGACCCGCCGAGCCGGATCGGTGGCGACCGCGTACGCGGCGAACCGTTGCGCCCGGTGCAGCCCGTCCGGCCCCGGTACGGCGTAGAACGACGGGAAGTCGGGAGCGGTGTCCGGGCGCAGGTCGATCGTCTCCGGCGGCAGGCCGAGGGCACTGGCGGTGAACGGACGCAGCGGCAGTTGCTTCGCCTCGTCCAGACTGCACCACCGGGCGAGGTCGGTAGGCTGGTTGATCCGGTGGCAGATCTGCCCGCCACGGATCGACGCATCGTAGATCAACCGGTCGGTGTGCAGGGTGATTCCGCGCCGAGGAAGGGAGCGCATGTCGGCAAGCACGTCACGCAACCCGGTGATCGCGACCGAAATGCCGGTTTCCGCGGCGGTCTCCCGGACCACGGTGTGGTTGGGATCCTCCCCGTGGTCCACCGCTCCTCCCGGCAGCGACCACACCCCGGGTGTACCAGAGCGCGGAGAGGCGCGGACCAGCAGAACCCGGTCCTCCGAATCGGCACAGACAGCGTATGCCGCGATCCTGCGAAGCGGCTCTAGGGCGGGAGTCACGAGTCCGAATTCTGCCCGCAAGTGGCCAGTCGGCGCGGACGACTGTCAGATTGGCGACAGTATTCTAGGTAACTACTTGACTACCTAGAGCCGCATTCCGGGACGGATCAGGGTATTGATCCGGGGGGTCACCGAGGTCGCCGAGGACCGCCGCGTGGACCGTTGAAGCATGACGACCTCCCAGAACCCCACAGCTCAGGCCCCGTACAAGCAACTCCGGCGACCCACCACGGACCGGATGATCGCCCCTCGGCCACCACCGGCTGACCGGTCAGTTCACTCCCACTCGATGGTGCCCGGCGGCTTGCTGGTCACGTCCAGCACCACCCGGTTCACTTCGGGCACCTCATTGGTGATCCGGGTGGAGATCCGGCCGATCACCTCGTACGGCAGCCGGGACCAGTCGGCAGTCATGGCGTCCTCACTGGACACCGGACGCAGCACCACCGGGTGGCCGTAGCTGCGCCCGTCGCCCTGCACCCCGACGCTGCGCACGTCGGCCAGCAGCACCACCGGAAACTGCCAGACGTCGCGGTCCAGCCCGGCGGCGGTCAGCTCCTCGCGGGCGATCAGATCGGCGGCGCGCAGCAGGTCCAGCCGCTGCCGGTCGACCGCGCCGATGATCCGGATCGCCAGCCCCGGGCCGGGGAACGGGTGCCGCCAGACCATCGCCTCCGGCAGCCCGAGTTGCAGGCCGAGCGCCCGCACCTCGTCCTTGAACAACGTGCGCAGCGGCTCGACCAGGGCGAACTGCAGGTCGTCCGGCAGCCCGCCGACGTTGTGGTGCGACTTGATGTTGGCGGTGCCGGTGCCGCCACCGGACTCCACCACGTCCGGGTAGAGGGTGCCCTGCACCAGGAACTCGACGTCACCGGCGGCGGCCACCTCGCGGGCCGCCGCCTCGAAGACCCGGATGAACTCCCGACCGATGATCTTGCGCTTCTGCTCCGGGTCGGTCACCCCGGCCAGCGCGCCGAGGAACTGGTCGGTGGCGTCGACCACCTTCAACTTGATCCCGGTCGCGGCGACGTAGTCCGACTCGACCTGCTCGGCCTCCCCTGCCCGCAGCAGCCCGTGGTCGACGAAGACACAGGTCAACTGGTCGCCGACAGCCCGGTGCACCAACGCGGCGGCGACCGCCGAGTCGACTCCGCCGGACAGCCCGCAGATGACCTCCTTGGCACCGACCTGCTCGCGGATCCGGGCCACCTGCTCGTCGATGATGTTCTGCGGCGTCCAGGTCGGCTCGATGCCGGCGATGTCGTACAGGAAGCGGGTCAGCATCAGCTGGCCGTGCGCGGTGTGCCCCACCTCCGGGTGGAACTGCACCCCGGCCCGCCGGCCGGCGAGATCCTCGAACGCGGCGACCGGCGCCCCGGCCGAGCCGGCGGTGACCGTGAACCCTTCCGGCGCGGCGGTCACGCAGTCACCGTGACTCATCCACACCGGGATCTCGGTCGGCAGCTCCCGCAGCAGCACTCCGGCCTCGGGACGGGCGGCCAGCGGGGTGCCGCCGTACTCCCGGTTGCCGGTGTGCGCCACCGTGCCGCCGAGCGCCAGCGCCATCGCCTGGAAGCCGTAGCAGATGCCGAAGACCGGCACCCCACCGTCGAACAGCTTCGGGTCGACCTGCGGGGCACCGTCGGCGTAGACGCTGGCCGGGCCGCCGGACAGGATGATCGCGGCCGGCTCCTTGGCCATCATCTCGGCCACCGGCATGTCGTGCGGGACGATCTCCGAGTAGACCTTGGCCTCGCGCACCCGACGGGCGATCAGCTGGGCGTACTGGGCTCCGAAGTCCACCACCAGGACCGGACGCGGCGTGCTCATGCTCCGGAGCCTACCGACCGTCGCCGAACCGTCCCGACGATGGTTCAGGGTCGCGGCTCAGCTCGCCGGGGGGCGGCGGTCCGGCTCGCCCTTGACCGGCCAGTGGGCCATCGCCCGCTCGGCGAGCGCGACGATGGTCAGCGACGGGTTCACCCCCCGGTTGGCCGGCGCCGCCGCGCCGTCGACCACGTACAGGCCCAGACAACCGAAAACCCGGTGGTACGCGTCGACGACGCCGTCGGAGCGGCTGGCGCCGATCACCGCCCGCCCAGGATGTGCGCGGTCAAAGGTGCGGTACGCGGTGTTCAGGTCCGCGAGGGCCTGCTGCAACACCACCGCCGACACCTCACCCAGCCACGCCCAGCCACGCCCGCTCCGGAGTCGCCTTGGCCCGCGTGATGACCCGCCTGGACAGCTCGGCGTCCGACACGTACGGCAGACCCTGCTCGTGGGCGGTCCGCCGGGCGCGCAGCCCGTCGTTGAACACCACCCGGGCGCATCCGAACGCCTTCGCCAGCGTGATCTGCTGGCCGGGCGTCGGATAGACCCGGAACTGGTACCGGAGCTGCACGAACCACACGACACCATATTGGTCTACGCCAGAAGTCGAAGGTGTCCGTACCGGCAGGCACTGCGTCGTCGCGATGCACGTCCACTTGGTTTCGTGACGAGGTTCCGGCACCCGGTGTTCGCCGACCGGCACCTGACCCGCATGAAACAGATCATGCGGGACGTGTGCACGGACTTCGAGGCCGAACTGGTCGAGTTCAACGGCGGCCACAACCACGTCCACCTGCTGGTCGACCACCCACCCGAAGTCGCCGTTTCCCGCCTGGTCAACTCACTCAAGGGCGTCCCGCCGCGCCGCCTCCGGCAGGAGTTCCCCGACCTCGCACGCCACTACCACCGGGCCAACAAGCTCTGGTCGGGCTCGTACTTCACCGAGTAGCCCTTTTCGGCGAGCCGCAGAGCGGCGACGCTGCCGCCGAACCCGGAGCCGATCACGACCACGTCGTACCGCATCCGGCCATCATTACCGACCGGTAACCGCTGCACCACCAGCCGCTAGCGGATCGGCAAGCAGCCGAAGGAAGTAGACCTGAGTTGTAGATGACAAGTAGCCCGATACGTAGACTTCTCTGCATGGCGACGACGACGATCCGGGTCAGCACGGCCACTCGCGACCGGCTGATGCGGACCCGCACGGAAGAGTTCGGTGACGCGCCGATTGACGAGGTCATCACGCGGCTTCTCGATGAGCACGCCGACCAGGCGCTGAGGGCAAGGATGCGGGCCGACGCGGAGCACGCTCGTGGCGACATCGACGACCTCGCGGAGGTTCGCCGGGTACAGGCTGAGATGGACGAGCTCAGTGCGTGGTGACGTTTACCGGCTGCGCGCACCCCGCAATGAGCAAAAAGGAGCGCGGTACGCCGTGGTGGTGCAGTCCGACGATCTCAACCTGTCCACGATCATCGTCGCTCCTACCTCCGCCTCAACCCACCCGTACGTGTTCCGGCCCGAGGTCACCGTGCGCGGCGAGCCAACCCGACTCATGCTGGACCAACTGCGTGCCGTCGACGTCGAAAAGGCGATCGGCGAGCGCGTCGGCCGGCTGAGCCCGGCCGAGATGGTCGAGGTCAACCGGCTGCTACGCGCCGTTCTCGACATCCTTTGAGCCGGCCCAACTCCTGGACGGCAGACTACCGGACCTGCGCGTCGGGGTCCTGCGTCGAAGCCTCCAGCGCTCGGGCGACCGCCGAGCTGATCTGGCTGTCGTCCACGCCGAGTTGACGCGTCTCGCGGACGAACGCGGCAGCGTGGTGACGCAGCATCTCATCCGGACCGGGCCCGGCGGGCTGCGCGGCTGCGACCCGGGTGCCGCCGCCACGCCGGGAGGTCACCAACCCGGCCGCCTCGAGCTCGCGGTACGTACGGGCCACCGTACCGGCGGCCAACCCCAGGTCGGCGGCGAGCTGGCGGACGGGCGGGAGGCGGTCGCCGGGGGCCAGCGCGCGGTACCGGATCAGTTCGACCAACTGACGGCGTAGTTGTTCGTAGGGCGGCGTGGGATCACCGGTGACCACCGTCAACGCAAGACGATCGGTCATCGCGTCCGCACCGGTGAATCGGCCCGGTCCGTGGGCAGCAGGACTGCAGCCGCACACCAGGCCCCCATCGCGAGCGCTGCCGGTGCCAGCGCGAGCAGCACCCAGCCTGTGACGGTCCACCAGGTAGGCGCGCAGGACGTGCCGAGCAGGACGTTGGCCGCCGTCAGGCTGACCCCGGCGAGCGGGATGGCGACGAGGATGCCGACCGCGCCGGTGACGACGTGGGCCGCGCGTCTGCGCAGCACGTCGTCGACTGCCGCATCGCCGGTACTCCCGGACCGCGGTCGCCGGACGATGGCGCGCAGGGCGAGGCACGCCATCAGTAGACCGACCAGCACGACGACCGCCAGCCCGCCGGTGTAGAAAGAGCCCGGCCACGGGCCGCGGCTCTCGTACAGGCCGGCCGCGCAATGCCGGATGAGCGCCCGTCCCGGGCGACCCATGTCGTCGGGGTCACCGGCCGTCGTCGTCGCGGCGAGCAGGATGAGGAGCACCCCGCCGGCCACCCCCACCACCCCGCCGAGGCGGCGCGGCAGGTAGTCGCGGATCCGGCGGACCTCGACGGCGGCGGTCCGGGTCGGCCCACGTGGTGGCCGTACCGTGAGCTCCCCGGCGAGTACGCCGACGAGCGTGCAGAGCCCAAGCAGGGGTGCCGCCACTAGCAGCCCCACGCCGAGGTCCCCCGATCGCGCGGCGATCACGCCGACGACAGCCCCGACCGCCACTCCGGCCCAGCGCAGCGCGGCGGTGCGCCGGGCGATCGACCTGGTCATGAGTTTCCCCGCTTGTGTCAAGCATGCAGTACAAGCAGAGTGAACCAAGGCGCCCATTTGTGTCAACTACTTGCTACAAACGAGCCGAGCCGCGCACCCGGTTCGGCATCGACCTCCGCCGCCTACTCCTGGGTCGGCACGCTCAGCAAGGGGAGTCTCACGGGCGGCTCGGAGGTTGACCGAACGGTCCACGTCCATCATCATCTCAGACTGAGGTGCGTACTATCATCTCAGGCCGAGATGCGCATCATCCGCTGACGTGCGTCGTCCACTTCGGGCAGAGATCCGCTGCGGGCAGGAACAGGCTGCGGGCAGAGACAGGGCTAGAACACTGATCAAACAGACCTTCACCTTCGCCAAGCACCACACGCCCAGCAACCTGCGGGTAGCGGTGCGGTGGACGATGCTCGAGACGCGGATCGCGAGAAGCCGGCTGACGATCCCGGTGGTCGCCCGCTGCGAATACGACAACATCTACCACTGCACGGTCCGCAAGACGGGCAGCCAGTGGGTGAAGGCCATCCTCAGCGACCCGGTCGTGTATCAGTACTCCGGCCTGCTGCCCTTCGATCAGCGGGTCCACCGGCGGCGTTACCCTGACGCCATTCCGCCCGGCCGGGTCGCATCGTCGCTCTTCGTCGGCTACAAACGCTTCGAAGCGATCCCCAAGCCGGAGAAGTACCGGGCCTTCTTCGTGATGCGGGACCCGCGCGACATCGTCGTCTCCAGTTACTTCTCGCTGCGGAACTCGCACACCCCGATGGGTGACGTCCTGCACCATCGGAAGATCCTCAAAGAGAAGCCGCGCAAGGAAGGCCTCCTCTACATCATCAACCACCTCGCGGAGAAGAACCTCTTCTCCGCGCTGCGGTCGTGGGTGGTCGCACCCAGCGCCGAGACGTTCCGCCTCTTCCGGTACGAGGATCTGACCGGTGAGCGACAGGCGGACGAGGTGGAAGAGTTGATGCGGCACTGTGGGATTGCCCTGCCTCCGGCCGAGTTGGCGGCGCTGCTCGACCGGCACGGGTTCTCCCGGATGCGCAAGAATCGCCTGGAAACCGGGCCGACGGCGCACTACCGCAAGGGCAAGGCCGGCGACTGGCTCAACCATTTCGACGACGACATCTACGAGGCATTCGTCGCGACGACCGGCAATCTCGTCGAGCTCTGCGGGTACCCCAGCCGAGACGAGGCGCGTGCTGCCCTGGACCCGAATGGTCAGCAGAGCCTGGACCCGAACGGCCAGTAGGGCCACACCGATACGGATCGACCGTGGTGCGGGCCGATCCCGGCGGGGCGGGGCTGCGGTCCAGCGATTGAGCCATCACAATGCGTACATGGTCTATGACGCCAACCAGGTGCCTGAGCACCTGTTGATCAGGATCGAGCATCGGGACGACCCGGTATCGGCGGTTTCCGAGGACGACGCCCGCAACCGTGCGGCCGCCTATCCGAAGATCATGTGGGGTGCCCCGATCTACGGCTCCGCCCAGGAGGTGAACGGTCGGTGGCGAATTTTACGGCTGAACGCCGACAGCCCGCAGGATGCCCGTGACAGCCTCGCGTCCCACTTCCGGCGGCTGCACAGTGAGACACCGCAGACCCCCGAGCACGCCGCCGAGCGGGCAGAGTACGAAGCGGTGTACGAGCTGCTGGACTGGGAGGCGGTCGACGAACTGACCGTCAACGGTTCCCGCTACCGGATCATCCGAGCCCAGCCGTTCATCCGGATGGGCGCGGACGGGCCGGAGCCACCCCGGCCGACCGACCCGGACCCGTACCCGCCGGGCCAGACGATGCGGAACACGTCGCAGTTGGACGGATTCGTCATTGACCCGGCCGCCGGCACCGGACTGACCAACGGACTCGTCCGGATGGAGATGGTCTCCGCCTCCTACCATCCGAGAGCTGTCCCAGGGGACGTGCACGCCGATTCCCGGCTGGCGGTGACCACGCATCCGAACGTGGTGTTGCTCCCGGTCGGCTTCACCGTCGGAGAGTGCGTCGCTGGCAGATGGCGGCCGCGGTCGTCCACCACCTACGCTACGCCGCAGGACGCTCGGGACGCGGAGTCGTTCTCGATTTCCGACGTCGGGGTCAAGCTGGACGACGACACCCCGGTGGAGGAGTTCATGGCCGCGTACGAGCGGGCCCGCGCGGCGCACCGGCCGCCGCGCACCGACGACTTCGAGTTGAAGGGCGTCCGGTGCCGGGTGACCCGGGTGGAGACATTCGTCCGGGTCGGCCCGGACGGCCCGGAGGGCCCCCGTCCGTCGGACCCCGACTCGCACCTGCCCCCGGCGCGCCTCATGCAGGAACCCGACGTCCCAGCATAGACATGGGTTGATGTAGTGGGAACGCTCCCGTAACGTACCCGGCACGGATGTTAACGCTCACCTAACACTGACCTGCGCACAGAGTGCCAGATCACCGTCCTGCTGGGAGAGTGCTAAATGATCAAATCGAGAACAACCAGAGCCGGCCTGGCGTCGGCCGGGGCCGCGTTGCTGGCTTCGCCCGCGCTCGCCGTGGGGGCACCGTCCGGTTCCGCCGCGGCGGGCTGCTCGGTCAACTACGCGGTGTCGTCCCAGTGGCCAGGCGGGTTCGGCGCCCGCGTGACCATCACCAACCTCGGTGATCCACTGACCAGTTGGACGCTGACGTGGTCGTTCGGCGCCGGGCAGACGGTGACGCAGGCCTGGAACACGTCACTGACCCAGAGCGACTCGGCGGTGAGCGCCAGCAACGTCAGCTACCGGAACGCGGGCCAGTGCTCCGGCCTTCAGACCGGGGGTGAAGGCCCGCGCTGGGGGGGCCGCCAGGGCCCGAGCAGTGCTCTAACCTGGACGGTTCTGCTGCTCGATGTGCTGCTTCACGATGCTCGGTGGCGCGCCGCCGACGGAGCCGGCGAAGTACGAGCCCGACCAGAGAGTTTGTTGGCCCGGTGGTAGTGGCGTGCGAGGCACCAACCTCGGCGGCACCTGGACCCCGAACGCCACCAGCGAGAACAACCCCTTCGCCGGCAAAGCCAACAGCGGCGCCACCTGGACCAACGACATCAGCCACGGCGAACTCATCCGCACCAACCCCGACCAGACCATGACCATCGACCCCTGCAACCTCCAAATGCTCTACCAGGGACGCTCCCCCAACTCCGGCGGCGACTACGGCCTCCTGCCCTACCGCCCCGGCGTCCTCACCCTCCAACGGTGACCGAAGCCCACACCACACCATGACAAGGCGGGCACGGCATCCACGCCGGGCCCGCCACGCACTACCAGTCAGGGCTTGGCCGGGGCGGTGTCGCCGAACAGCCAGGCATCGAAGAATTCCCGCAGCGGCTGCCCGGAGACCCGCTCGGCGACCGTGACGAACTCCTCGGTGCTGGCGTTGCCGTTGCGTCGCTCGGCCGTCCAGGTGCGGAGCAGGCGGAAAAACGCGTCGTCGCCGATGGTCAACCGCAACGCGTGCACGGTCAGCCCGCCCCGCTTGTACACCGACTGGCTGAAGATCCCCGCCGGGCCGGGGTCACCGGCCGGACTCGCCCAGTCGATCCGGTCGTACCCGCGGTCGAACATCTCGTCGACGGTGGCCGCACCGTCGTGCTCGGACCACAGCCATTCCGCGTACGTCGCGAAACCCTCGTTGAGCCACATGTCCCGCCAGTGCCGGATCGACACGCTGTTGCCGAACCACTGGTGGGCCAGCTCGTGGGCGACCACCCAGGTGACCGGTCCGGAGTCGAAGAACACGTCGCCGTACACCGGCCGGGACTGGGTCTCCAGGGCGTAGCGGATCCGGTCGTCGTTCACCACCACGCCGCCGTACGCGTCGACCGGGTACGGGCCGAACACCGTCTCCAGATAGTCGGCGATCTCGCCGGTGCGGGCCATCGCCTGCTCGGCCGGGCCGCCTTCCGGCAGGTCGGCGGAGACGGCGGTCACCATCGGCCGGCCGGCATGGGTGCCACGCTCCACCCGGTAGTCGCCGATCACCACAGTGGTCAGATAACTGGCCACTGGGGTGGACTCCGACCAGGTCCAGGTGGTCCAGCCGTCGTCGCTGCGGGTCGGCCCCGGTACGCCGACGCTCAGCGCAGCCAGCCCGTCCGGGACGGTGATCTCGATGTCGAAGGTTGCCTTGTCCAGCGGGTGGTCGTTGACCGGGAACCAGGTGCTGGCCGACTCGGGTTGGCCGAGCGCGATCGCCCCGTCGTCGGTCACGTGAAAGCCGCCCACGCCGAGGTCCGGGCTGGTCAGCGGCTCGGGCCGGCCACCATAGTCGACGACCACGGTGAACTGCGTACCGTCGGTCAGGCCGGTGGTCGGGGTCACGACCAGTTCGTTGCCGTCGCGGCTGTGTTCGGCCGGGGTGGGGTTGAAAAGAGACCCACCGAACAACAAACACAAAAAAACACAAATGTAACCGGAAAAGAGCGCCAGAGGAAGGGGGGGGGGCTGGGATGTGTAGGCTAGCAGCG
>NZ_JBSWXD010000100.1:0-23916 GCF_056160425.1 Micromonospora sp. ABR4_055 | reverse complement strand
CCCACCCACCCCCCCCCCCCCCCCCCACCGCCCACCCCCCCCCCCCCCCCCCCCCCCCCCCCCCCCCCCCCCTCCCCCCCCCCCCCCTCTCCCCCCTTTTCCTTCCCTCCCCCCCCCCACACCCCAGGTACCGGTCAGGGAACTGGGTGACGGGCCTGCATGCGGGGTAGAAAAGAGGCCGTCCCGCGTCCCTCGCGAAAGGTCGACCATGTCTGCACACCAGTTCGGCAGGGACCACCGGTGACCGACGGCACAACCGCCGGTGGACCGGACCCGCAGCTCCGACCGGCGGCCGGCCCCCGGCTACTGATCGGGCCGTTGCTGCGGCGGGTGGTCGGCGGGCAGGCCACCGTCTGGGTGGAGACCGACGCCCCGGCCACGGTACGGGTCGCGACGACGGGCACGGCGGGCGGCTCGGCCCGCACCTTCAGCGCGTTCGGGCACCACTACGCGCTCGTGGTGGTCAACGGGCTGGCCCCCGGCTCCAGCCACCGCTACGAGGTCTTCCTCGACGACCGGCGGGTCTGGCCGGAGGCGGACTCGCCGTACCCGGGCAGTGTGATCCGGACCCGGCGGGCCGACGACGACGCCCAGCCGGTGCGGCTGATCTTCGGATCCTGCCGGGAGACCACCCAGCACTCCACCGCCCGACGGTTGCCGCCGGACGCGCTCGACGCGTACGCCCGGCGGCTGGCCGGCCTGGACCCGGCCGGCGACGACTGGCCCGACCTGCTGCTCCTGCTCGGCGATCAGGTGTACGCCGACGAGACGTCGCCGGTGATCCGACGGTTCCTGCGGCGGCGGCGCCGACATCGCGGGCTACCGCCCGGTGCCCCAGCCGATCAGGTGGTCAGCTTCCCCGAGTACACCCGGCTGTACCTGGAGTCGTGGCGGGACCCGGAGATCCGCTGGTTGCTGTCGACCGTCCCGAGCGTGATGATCTTCGACGACCACGAGGTGATCGACGACTGGAACACCTCGGCCGCCTGGCGGGCACGGATGCGCGGCGAGCCCTGGTGGCCGGAGCGGATCAGCAGCGGACTCGCCTCCTACTGGGTCTACCAGCACCTGGGCAACCTGGCCCCGGACGAGGTCGCCGCCGACCCGGTGTTCCGGGCGGTCACCGCCGCCGACGACGCCACCGATGTGCTGCGCGAATTCGGCGCCCGGGTGGACGCCGAGGCGGACGTCGCGCACGACCCGCAGCGCTGGTCGCAGGTGCAGTACCAGTGGAGCTTCTCGCTGGACGTCGGCCGGACCCGGGTGATCGTGCTGGACAACCGGTGCAGCCGGGTACTGCGGCCGGGGGCACGCAGCATGTTGCCGGCCGGTGAGTGGGCCTGGTTCACCGACCGGGCCCACGGCCGCTACGACCATCTGGTGGTCGGCGCGTCGCTGCCCTGGCTGATGCCGCCCGGCATCCACCACCTCGAGTCGTGGAACGAACGGCTGGCCGAGTCGCCCCGGCGGTGGGTCGCGGCTGCGTCGGAGTGGCTGCGCCAGGCCCTGGACCTGGAGCACTGGGCCGCGTTCCGGCGCTCCTTCGACGACCTCGGGCAACTGTTCGCCCGGATCGGCGCGGGGCCGTCTGCCGCCGACAGGACGCAACCGGACCGGATCGGCACCGGGCCGGGCCATCCGCCACCGGCCTCGATCAGCATGCTCTCCGGCGACGTGCACCACTCGTACGTGGCGCGGGCCGTGCTGCCTGGGCGGGTTCGCACCCCGGTGCACCAGCTCACCTGCTCACCGATCCACAACCAGGTGCCGGCGCTGATGCGGCCGTTGATGCGGTTGGGCTGGTGGCGGGGGCCGACGGCGGCGCTGCGGGCGCTGGCCCGCACCGCCGGACTGCCAAGGCCATCGGTGCGCTGGCGCAAGCTGGACGGCCCGTACTTCGGCAACGCGGTCAGCACGCTGCTGCACGACGGCGCGACGGCCGAGGTGACGCTGGAGGGCACGACAACCGACGGCGCGTTGCGTGAGGTGGCCCGCCGCCGGCTCACCGATTCGGCGGCGGCGCAGCCGACGCCGCAGCCTCCTCAGCAGGCTGCGGGGCTTGCGCAGTAGGCGCGCTCGGCTCCGACGCGCTCGGCTCCGGCGACTCCGGCCCGGTCAGCGCCGCTGACTCGTCAGCCGACTTGAGCCGTTGGCTGATCACCTGGGTGACGCCGTTGCGCATGGTGACCCCGTACAACGCGTCGGCGACCTCCATGGTCCGCTTCTGGTGGGTGATGATGATCAGCTGGCTGCGGTCCCGCAGCTGGGCCATCAGGGTGATCAACCGGCCGAGGTTGACGTCGTCCAGCGCCGCCTCCACCTCGTCCATGATGTAGAACGGGCTGGGCCGGGCCCGGAAGATGGCCACCAGCATGGCGACGGCGGTCAGCGACCGCTCCCCGCCGGACAGCAGCGACAGCCGCTTGATCTTCTTGCCTGGTGGCCGGGCCTCCACCTCCACCCCGGTGGTCAGCAGGTCGTCCGGGTCGGTGAGCACCAGCCGCCCCTCGCCACCCGGGAACAGCACGGTGAACACCTGCTCGAACTCGCGGGCCGTGTCGGCGTATGCGCTGGAGAAGACCTCGAGGATCCGGTCGTCCACGTCCGCGACGACGGTGAGCAGGTCCTTGCGGGTCGCCTTCAGGTCCTCCAACTGGTCGGAGAGGAACTTGTACCGCTCCTCCAGCGCGGCGAACTCCTCCAACGCCAGCGGGTTGACCTTGCCGAGCAGGGCCAGCTCCCGTTCGGCCTTCGCCGACCGCTTCTCCTGGGTGGCCCGGTCGAACGGCACCGGGGTGGGCTCCGGTTTGCCGTCGGCGGCGGCCGCCGCCAGCTGGGCCTGGGTGGGCGGCACCGGCTGGTGCGGGCCGTACTCGACGAGCAGGGTCTCCACGTCCAGCGAGAAGTCCTCGGCCGCCTTCGCCTCCAGCTGCTCGATACGCAGCCGCTGCTCGGCGCGGGCCACCTCGTCGCGGTGCACGGCGCTGGTCAGCCGCTCCAGCTCGGCCCCGAGCCGCTTTGCCGCGCCGCGTACCTCCTGCAGCTCGGCCTCCCGCGCGGCGCGGGCGCTGGCGATCTCGTCCCGGGCGGCGGCCGCGTCGACCATCGAGTCGGCCAGCTGGGTCAGCGCGAAGCGAGCGCCGGCGGTGACCGCGCGGGCGATCTGCGCGCCCCGGGCCCGGGCGGCCCGGCGGGCGGCGGCGCGTTCCCGCGCGGCCCGCTCGGCCGCCGCCTGCCGCAACAGTGAGTCCGCCCGGCCGGCGATCGACGACACCCGCTCCTCTGCGGTACGGACGGCGAGTCGGACCTCCATCTCGTTCTGCCGGGCACCGGGCAGCATCGCGGCGAGTTCGTCCCGTTCGGCGGTCGACGGCTCCTCGTCGATCGGGGTCGCCTCGGCCAGCCGGAGCCGCTCCTCCAGCTCCTCCAGCGTGGCCAGGTCTCGGTCCCGGGACTCGGCGGCCTTGTCCCGGGAGGCCCCGAGCCGCTCCGCCTCGGCCCGTGCCGACCTGGCCGCAGCGCCGAGCTCGGCGAGCCGGCGGGCGGCGGCGTTACGCTGCCCCTCCGCCTGTCGACGCTCGGCGGCGGCCTGCGCGACCTGCTCCTTGAGGCCGGCCGCCGCCTCCCGAGCGGTGTCGAGCTGCCCGCGCAGTTCGGCGACGGTGGCTTCGGCGGTGAGCCGGTTACTGCGGGCCTCCTCGACCGCCGCCTGCACCTCGATGAAGCTGGGGGCCTTGGCGGACCCGCCGGCGGCAGCGTAGGCGCCGACGATGTCGCCGTCCGGGGTGACCGCCCGCAGCTGCGGATGGTCGGCGACGGCTGCGGTGGCCGCCGCGAGGTCGCCGACCAGGATCACGTCCCGCAGCGCCCGGTGCAGCGCCGGGCGGAGCTCATCGGGGCAGCTGACCGCGTCCGGCGCCCAGGTCGCCCCGGGTGGCATGACCGGCCGCAGGGTGTCCGGCGAGCCGATCATTCCCGGCCCGGCGGGTCCGGCGACCAGCAGGCTGGCCCGGCCGGAATCCTGGATCTTGAGCAGCCGCATCGCCTCGGCCGCCTCGTCGATGCCGGTGACCGCCACCGCGTCGGCGAGACCACCCAGCGCGGCGGCCAGCGCCGCCTCGTGTCCAGGCGCGACGGTGAGCAGGCCGGCCAGGCTGCCCAGTAGCCCGGGAACCTGGTCGGCCCGGGCCAGCAGCGCCCCGGCGCCGTCGCCCCGGCGCAGCCCCATCGCCAGCGCGTCCTCCCGCGCCTGCCAGGTGGCGGCCTCCTTCTCGGCCCGGCGCTCGGCGTCGGACAGCTGCCGTACCTGCGCGGCGGCGGCGTCATGCGCGGTGACCGCCTCGGCGTGCCGGGCGTCCAGGTCGGCGTTGTCCCGGTCGGCCTCGGTGGAGAGTTCGGCGGCCGCATCAAGCTCCTGCTGGGCCCGGTCGGCGCGGGCCTGCGCGTCGGCGTGCGCGGCGGTGAGCCGGGAGATCTCGTCGGCGGCGCTGGAGGTGCGGGCGCGTGCCGAGTTGACCTGGCCGGTCAGCCGGGCCAGCCCTTCCCGCCGGTCGGCGATCGCCTTGGCGGCCGCGACCAGCGCCCGCTCGGCCTGGGCCAGCTGCGCCTCCAGCTGCTGGCGGCCCTCCACCGCCTCGGCGAGGCGGATCTGGTCCTCGGTCAGTGCGGCCCGCAGCTCCTCCTCCTGCTCGCGGACCCGGTGCGCCTCGTCGGTGAGCTGGTCCGGGTCACGCCCGGGTCGTTCGTCGTCGGGCACGCCGGACAGGTGCCGCAGCCGTTCACCGGCCAGCTGCTCGGTCGACCGGAAGCGTTCCTGCAGGGCGGCGAGCTTGTACCAGGTGTCCTGGGCGGCGGCGAGCAGCGGCGCGTCCTCGGCCAGCGCCGACTCCAGCTCGGCCAGCCGGGACTGCACCTCGGCGTGTTCGGACTCCACCTCGGTACGGCGCTGCCGCAGTGCCGTCTCGTCGGCGATCTCCTTGTCGAGGGTGGTCCGCAGGGTGGTCAGGTCGTCGGCGAGCAGCCGCAGCCGGGCGTCGCGCAGATCGGCCTGGATGCCGGCGGCCCGGCGGGCCACCTCGGCCTGCCGGCCCAGCGGTTTGAGCTGGCGGCGCAGTTCGCCGGTCAGGTCGGTCAGCCGGTCCAGGTTGGTCTGCATCGCGGTCAGCTTGCGCAGCGCCTTTTCCTTGCGCTTGCGGTGCTTCAGCACACCTGCGGCCTCTTCGATGAAGGCCCGCCGGTCCTCCGGCTTGGCGTGCAGTACGGCGTCGAGCTGGCCCTGGCCGACGATGACGTGCATCTCCCGGCCGATGCCGGAGTCGGAGAGCAGTTCCTGGATGTCGAGCAGCCGGCAGTGGTTGCCGTTGATCTCGTACTCGCTCTCGCCGGAGCGGAACATCCGGCGGGTGATCGACACCTCGGTGTACTCGATCGGCAACGCACCGTCGGTGTTGTCGATGGTCAACGTGACCTCGGCCCGGCCCAGCGGGGCCCGGCCGGCGGTGCCGGCGAAGATGACGTCCTCCATCTTGCCGCCCCGCAGCGCCTTCGCGCCCTGCTCGCCGAGGACCCAGGCGATGGCGTCGACGACGTTGGACTTGCCGGAGCCGTTCGGGCCGACCACGCAGGTGATCCCGGGCTCCAGCTTCAGGGTGGTGGCGGAGGCGAAGGACTTGAAGCCTTTCACCGTCAGACTCTTGAGATGCACGGTCCGATTCCTCGTCCGACGGGTCGCCGTGCGGCCGTCAGTGCTGGTCAGTACCGCACAGGCTAACCCGTCGGTCGGACGGTCACCGGATCCGACGCGGCTGGGGCGCCGTCACCGGGGCCCGGACGGGGCCACAGCGGCCGCCGACGGATGGGACGTGAACGGGGCCACAGACGGGCCCGGACAAAAAGCTGCGCGCCGGCACTTGAGTGTCGGCGCGCGGGGTGCGTGCGATCAGCGGTACGTACGGTCACTGGCGGCGGGCGCCGGCCTGCACCGGCGCCCGTGGAGATCAGGTGAGCGCAGGCTCGGGGATCCGCAGCAGGTCGTCGCTCTCGGCGACCGCTGCGGCGAGCCGGTCGTTCTCCGCCCGCAGCCGGGTGATCTCGAACTCCAGTGCCTGTACCGTGGCACGCAATCGGGTGACCTCGTCGAGCAGGCGCCGGTCGGGTGCTGCACCAACGTGGCCGTAGAGGGCCTTCGCCATTTCGTCTCCTTGTAATGCGCTGCCGGAAAGGCCGGCCAACGCGCGCCCGTGAACCCTCGTGTCGGTCAACCCCCGGGCATGCGGGGGCGCGACTGGGCGCGACTGGCGACACCCCCATGGTCCGCCGAAGTCGCCGCTTCGTCAAGTTCCACCAGACGAGGACCCCACCTCCTCCATCGAATCTATCGCCCAAAAGGTGCGAACAGCGGCGGTTTAGCGGCACAGATCACAGTGTCACCGGCAGAACCTCAGCCGGACAGCTGTCCGCCTTATCTCTTCCTTAGCTGGATCGCCGGTTTGTCTTAGCAGCGTTGCCGGGCGCCGCCGGACGCCTTAGCGTCGCACCCGGCACAGCGCCCCCGGTCCCACCTGACGCGGCTCGCTGGCCGACCACCCACCTGCGGAGGCAACGACCTTGTACCGGCGCAACGACCGGGCCGATGGATCCATCCCCGGCGATCCGACGCCGCCCGCTGACCACACCGCACCCGGTGACGCCGGCTGGGACACCGACCGGTTCGGGCAGAGTTCCTGGCGCGACCACCTCGACGCCGGCTGGCGGCCCGACCCCTCATCGGCCGACGGCTACCCCGGCCCGGCGGCGACCGACGGCTACCCGACCGCCGGCCGGTCACCCGGCGATGGCGGCTACGACGGCGTCAGTTACGGCGACGGCGGTTACCCGGCGTACGGAGCGGACCGCCATGGACAGGAGTCATACGACCGGCACCCGGGGTACGACGGGCACCCGGGGTACGACGGGCACCCGGGGTACGACGGCGTACCCCACGGCGGCTACCCCGTCGACCCGACCCAGCAGCTCCCCCACGAGGCCGGGTACCACCCGCAGCCGTACGGCCGCCCCGCCGATGAGGGGTACGACACCCACCTCATCGCCCGCCCAAACGGGCCGGGGTACGCCGACGGGCCGGGGTACGCCGACGCTCCGCACGGGTACGACAGGACCGGCAGCGACGCCTGGCACGACGAGACCGAGACGCACCGGTACAGCGTGCTGCGGGACCTGTCCGACGGGCCCGGCGACGCCAACGGCTGGCCCGGTGGTGACGACGGCTGGGCCAGCGGCGACGATCGCTGGACCGACGACGACCGGGGGCCGCGTGAGGACCCGACCGACACCGGGTCGCTGACCCGCGTGGCCCGTCGGCGGCGGTCTGACGCGCGCGACGACTCCGACCCGGAGGTTGCCGACGGCCGACGGCGCCGACTCGCCGTCGGGCCGGTCACCCTGGCCACGCTGGTCGTCGTGCTGCTGGTGGCGATCGGTGGCGGCGGCGCGATGCTGCGCGCCGGGTTCGGCGACGACTCAACCGAAGGCACCGACGACACCGTCGTGGCAACGGATGTAGATTCGGTCACCGACCCACTCACCGAACAGTCCGCTGGTACGGAGGATCCGCAGATCGGCGAGCCGGAGGTGCTCGACGCCGAGCTCGGCGCCGCCCCGACCCCGGCTGCGAGCCCGGCACCGCCACCGCCGACCTCGGCTGCCCCGAGCCCACGCCGCAGCACCGCCGCCCCGGAGAGCTCCCGGCCGCAGCGCACCACCGCCGCGCCGGCGAAGACCAGCGCCGCGCCGCAGCAGACCGCCACCGGGGACACCAGCCGGCAGCAGCAGGTCCTGGTGCTGGTCAACGCGGCGCGCGACGACAACGGGTGCGGCGCGGTGACGATCAACAACCAGCTGGCCGAGGCTGCCCGGCTGCACAGCGAGGACCAGGCAGCCAACAACGAGATGTCGCACGACGGCAGCGACGGCAGCGACCCGTGGGAACGTGCCAGGCGGGCCGGCTACGAGCAGGCGATCGGCGAGAACGTGGCGGCCGGTTACCCCACCGCCGAGGCGGTCATGGAGGGCTGGATGAACAGCCCGGGCCACCGGGCCAACATCCTCAACTGCGACGCGGTCGCCATGGGGGTCGGCACGGCCACCTCGTCGAACGGGACCCTCTACTGGACGCAGATGTTCGGGTCGGAGCGCTGAGCTGACGTCGGTCAGCGGCGGACGGCCCGCGGCCTAGGTTGGCAGCGGGGGCAGCTGAACGACGACCGGTTCATGAACGACTCCCGGCGGATCAGCACCCCGCACCGGGTGCAGGGCTGATCCTCCCGCCCGTACACGTTGAGTGACCGGTCGAAGTAGCCGCTCTGGCCGTTGACGTTGACGTAGAGCGCGTCGAAACTGGTGCCACCCTCGGTGACCGCCGCCCGCAGCACGTCCCGTACGTGTGCGAGCAGCCTGGTGACCGTCGCGGCCGGCAGCCGGTCGGTCGGCCGGGTGCCGTGCAGGCCGGCCCGCCACAGCGCCTCGTCGGCGTAGATGTTGCCGATCCCGGAGATCAGCGACTGGTCCAGCAGGGCCCGCTTGATCTCGGTGCGACGTCGGCGTACCGCCGCGACGAACGCGGCGTCGGAGAAGTCCGGGTCGAGCGGATCCCGGGCGATGTGCGCGATCTCGGCCGGTAACTCGGCGCCGCCGGGTGACACGGCGAGCCCGCCGAACGTCCGCTGGTCGACGAAGCGCAGCTCCGGGTCGCCCTCGGCGAACCGGAAGCGGACCCGCAGATGCGTCTCGTCCGGGGCGTGGGCCGGCTGCAGCAGCAGCTGACCGGACATGCCGAGATGGCCGACGATCGCGTCGCCGCTGTCCAGCGGCAGCCACAGGTACTTGCCACGGCGGCGGACGTCACGAATCTGCCGGCCGGAGAGTACGGCGGCGAAGTGCACCGGGCCGGGCAGGTGCCGGCGGATCGCCCGGGGGTGGTGCACCTGCACGGAGTCCAGCCGCCGGCCGATCACCCAGCCGGCCAGTCCTTGCCGGACCGTCTCGACCTCGGGCAGCTCAGGCATGACAGGCCTTTCCGTGACCGGTGCCGGTGGTGTTTGCCTGCTCAGACCTGGGCAGGCGGATCATCATCAGCGTTGTTCTCCTCGACGGCCGGACCGGGCTCGTCGACAGCCGGACCGGGCTCGTTGACAGCCGCAGCGGTGCCGGCGACCGCAGTGGAGTCCGCCATCTGGGCGGAGAGGGTACGCCACGCGGCTTCGGCGGCCCGCTGCTCGGCTTCCTTCTTGCTGCGGCCTTCGGCCCCGCCGTAGCGCTGCCCGGCGACCACCACCCAGGCGGTGAAGGTCTTGGCGTGGTCCGGACCGGCGTCGTCGATGCGGTACTCGGGCACGCCCAGTCCAAGCGTCGCGGTCAGCTCCTGCAGGCTGGTCTTCCAGTCCAGCCCGGCACCCCGGCTCGCGGAGTCCGCCATCAACGGGTCGAACAGCCGGCGGATCACGATCGACGCGGTGTCCAGCCCGTACTGCAGGTATATCGCGCCGAGCAGCGCCTCCAGGGTGTCGGCCAGGATGCTCGCCTTGTCCCGCCCGCCGGTGCTCTCCTCCCCCTTGCCGAGCAGTAGGTACGGGCCGAGCCCCTGGGGGCCGAGGGCACGCGCCACCTCGGCGAGCGCCCGCATGTTGACCACGCTGGCCCGCAGCTTGGCCAGTTGCCCTTCCGGCAGGTCGGGGTGGCTGTGGAACAACGCCGAGGTGATCACCACACCGAGCACCGAGTCGCCGAGGAACTCCAACCGCTCGTTGGTGGGCAGACCGCCGTTCTCGTACGCGTACGACCGGTGGGTCAACGCCCGTTCCAGCAGGTCCGGTTCGAACGCCACACCGAACGCGGCCTCCAGGTGGGCAACCGGCGGACGACGGAACTGGTTGTTACTCATGGCGATACCTCGTCCTGTTCTGCGATCAGCCGGGTGATGTCATCGAGCATCCGGGCGACAGTCGAGGTCACCCGGCCACGGTGCAGTCCGGCGGCGAGGGTGATACCGGCGGCGATGTCGGCGCCGCTGGCGGCGCCGTGGCAGACGACCACCGTCCCGTTGACGCCGAGCAGGGCTGCCGCCCGGGGCGCGATCCGGCCCGGCTCTGGGCCGCCGGCCATCGCGTACGCGCCTTCGATGCCTTTGAGTAGCACATTTCCGGTGAAACCGTCGGTGACCACCACGTCGACGCCATCGCCGAGTGTGACGTCCTGTCCCTCGACCAGCCCGACGTACCGGCCGTCGGCGGGCAGAGTGAGGCTCCGCAGCAGGGTGTCGGCAGTACGCCGGACCCGGTCGCCCTTGCCCGGCTCGGCACCGATCGAGAGCAGTCCGACCCGGGGCCGGTCCAGGCCGAGCCGCACGGCACGGTAGGCGGCCCCGAACAGGGCGTGCTGGGTCAGGGTCGCCGGGCGCGCCTCGACCGTCGCGCCGACGTCGAGCAGCACCACCGGGCCGGAGACCGCCGGGAGGGTGACGACCAGGGCGGGCCGGCGTACGGTCGGCCACCGGCCGAGGCCGAGAGCGGCGGCGGTGACGATCGCGCCGCTTGACCCGGCGGAGATGAACGCGTCGGCCGTGCCGTCGGCGACGGCGGCCATGCCGGCCCAGATCGATTCGTCGGCCCGGCCGGTGCCGGGCTCTGCGGCGGTACCGGCCGCCGACCCGCCAGCCGCGCCTGTCGGGCGTACGGTGATCCGCCGGCGCTGGTCGTCGGGCAGCGCGGCGCGAACGTCGTCCGCCGCGTCCGGCGGGCCGACGAGCAGGAGCTGGAGATCGGGATCGGCGCGGCAGGCGCGCAGAGCGCCGTCAACCACGACGGCGGGTGCCCCATCCCCGCCGAGGAGGTCGACGGCGATCCGCGAGGTGCCGGTCCCGGAGTCAGCGCCGGCCGGTTCCGGCCGACCGGCCCGCTCCTGAGACGAGGCACCCGGCGTTCGCCGGGAGGTCCGCGCCGCCCGGTCGGAGACCGGCGGCGTCACGACGACAGGATCAGACCTCGATGACCTGGCGGCCGTTGTAGGTGCCGCAGACGGTGCACGCCGTGTGCGGCAGCTTCGCGGACTTGCACTGCGGGCACTCGACGGTCACCACCGGCGTGGTCTTCCACTGGGACCGGCGGGAACGGGTGTTGCTGCGGGACATCCGGCGCTTGGGAACGGCCACGGCTCTTACTCCTCTTGGCGGGTCAGTTGCGACAGGCCGGCCCACCTCGGGTCGACCTGTTGGTGGTTGTGGTCGTCCGGCAGCTCGTCCCAGTGCACCCCGCAGTCGGGGCACAGCCCAGGGCAGTCGCTGCGGCACAGCGGGGTGGTCGGCAGTGCAAGCACCACCGCGTCCCGCAGTGCCGGCTCCAGGTCGATCAGATCGCCCTGCAACCGGCCCACCTCGTCGATGTCGGTCGTCTCGTCCGTGGTGCTGTTCTCGTACGCGTACAGCTCCTGGATCGGTACGGTCAGCGACTCGCTGATCGGGCGCAGGCAACGCCCGCACTCGCCGGAGACCGGTCCGGAGACCGTCCCGGAGACGAGTACCCCTTCGGAGACCGACTCGAGCCGCAGATCGAGGCTCAGGTCGGCACCTTCCGGTACGCCGTTCAGCTCCAGCCCGAGGTCCGCCGGCGCGGGCACCACCCGGCTCACCGTACGCAACGCGCCAGGGCGACGCGGCAGTTCCCGGGTATCGAGAACCAGCGGCGACCTGGGGTTGAGTGTCTTCGACGAGTGATTGCGCATAGTTGGACTCCGGCCTGGTAGAGGCCGACAAAACAGGTTACCCGAGCAGCGGCGGCGGCGTCGAACCGGGGCACCGGTCAGTCAGAAGGGCAGCGGGCGTTCGTTCTCTTCACCTGAGAAGGTACCGATCTCCCGCAGCGCGTGCATCTTGTCCCGACCACGCTCTATTGAGGCCAGCGCCCGGGTGAGGAACTGCTCGAAGTTGGCCAGCGCGGTGTCGACGTAGTCGTCGACCTCGGCGCGCAGCCGCTGCGCCTCGGCGCGGGCCTCGGCTACTATGCGCGCGCCCTCGTGCTCGGCGGAGACGGTGATCTCGTTCACCGACACCAGCCGGGCGTGCTCGGCCTCGCCCTCGCTGATGATCCGGTCCGCCTCGCGCTTGCCGGCGTCCATGATCTTGTCGCGTTCCTCCAGCAGCGCCGCCGCCCGGCGCAGGTCGGCGGGGAGCTCGGCCCGGAACTGGTCCAGGACACCGATCATCTCGGCCCGGTCGATCATGCAGTTGTTCCGGGACATCGGCACGGCCCGCGCGGTCTCCACCATCGCGATGATCTCGTCGATGCGGTCGAATGGATCCACCGGCATCTCACTCCCTGTTGTCGGAGGGTCGACCCACCATGATGGCAAGGCCGGGCCAGAACGTCATCATCCCAACTGCCGGACCGGTCGGCGCTCCATCATGATGCGACCCCGGACGACATGTGGTCCATCCCACCCCGGGTCCGGCGCGTCGCGACGCGCCGGGCGGTTCATCGCGGCTCGGTCGGCCCGCCCGGAGCTGCCGGGCCGGCCCAATTCACACCTGCTGGGTCGGTGGCGCGGTGACCCGGGCGAGCAGCCGGTCGTGGACCGCCTCGGGCAGGTGCGCCGAGACGTCACCGCCCCACTTGGCGACCTCCTTGACCAGGCTGGAGGAGAGGAACGAGTAGAGCGGGTTGGTCGGCATGAACAGCGTCTCCACCCCGGCCAGGCCGATGTTCATCTGCGCCATCTGCAGTTCGTAGTCGAAGTCGCTGACCGCCCGCAGGCCCTTGACCACGACGGCCGCCTCCTGGGCACGGCAGAAGTCCACCAGCAGGCCACGGAACGACGCGACCCGAACGTTGCGGTACGTTCCGGTCACTTCGCGGAGCATCGATATCCGCTCGTCGATGGTGAACAGGCCAGCCTTGGACTGGTTGATCAGGACACCCACGATGACCTCGTCGAACAGCCGGCTGGCCCGGCCGATGATGTCGAGATGTCCGTTGGTGACCGGGTCGAAAGAGCCGGGGCACACCGCTCGTCTCATGATCGCCGACCGTACCAAAGCATGGTCTCGCCGTAACGCCGCCCGCGTTCGGCAGTGACGCCTTCCACCCAGGTCAACGCCGGTCCCCGGGCTGACCGCTCGACTACCACGACGGCGTGCGGGGCGAGCCAGCCGCCGGCGACGAGGCTGCCCAGGACGGTCCGGAGTTCGGCGTCGGTCACCGCGTACGGCGGGTCGGCGAAGACCACGTCGTAGCCGCCGCCGTCCGGCGGCGTGGCCAGCGCGGTCGCGACCTTGGCAGTGATCAGTCGGGCACCGGTGCCGGCTCCCAGCGCGGCGATGTTCGCCCGGACGGTACGGGCTGCCCGCGCGTCGGATTCGACCAGCAGGACGTGTTCGGCGCCCCGGGACAGCGCCTCCAGACCCACCGCGCCGCTGCCGGCGTAGAGGTCGGCGAACCGCGCCCCGGCCAGGTCGGTCATCGTGCCGAGGGTGCTGAACAGTGCCTCGCGGACCCGGTCGGAGGTGGGCCGGGTGTTCGCGCCGGGCGGCGTGGCGATCCGCCGGCCGCCGAGCCGGCCGGAGATGATCCGGGTCATCGGCGGCGGACCCCAACGGCGGCCGGTGCGCTCATCCCCGGCACGCTACGCGATCAGCCAAACCGGTCGAATGCCGACCCGGACGACCGAGTCCCTTCTCAGGTGACCGAGCACATCCCTTGTTGCCGCAGAAAGGTGAGGGCAAGAAAGGCCACCCGGTACGCGGAGAGCAAACACGTTGCGTATATCAATTGTCTCGGATCGACAACATCATCCTTAGCCAGACCTGTGGGTCACCGCATCAGTTCAGGAACAGCTAAGGTCTGGCGCTGTGCCGCGGGATACGCCGGCACAACGCACGACGCGGGGACGTTGTCGCGCCGAACCATGGACTGCACCTCACCAGTCCGGTTGCGCACGCCCGCGCCGGGCACCTGAACCCCCTCACTCGGGAGTACCTGTGAACCGTCTGAAGTCTCCGCTTCGGCGCGCTGTGGCCATCGCCGCCGGCGCGACGATCGGCATGGTCGGCGCGGTGGCCCTCGCCACCCCCGCCAGCGCGCACTACACCGCGCCGACCGGCAGTGCCGTCTGTGACACCGCCACCGGGGAATGGGAGATCACCTGGAGTGTCCGCAGCGAGTGGCATTTCAGGGCGACCAAGTTCCGGCTGAGCGCGGTGTACCACACCCCGGCCGACACCACGCTGGACGGCATCGCCCGAACCCGAATTCGGGACGGCTACCCGTACAGCGTCAACTCGGCCATCATCGGTACCCAGCGGGTGCCGGGCACCACCACCAAGGCCACGCTGGCGGTCAAGGGCGCGTGGAACGACGGGTATGCCGAGCAGAAGTTCCGCAAGGGGAAGATCGAACTCGGCGGCGACTGCACCGTTGACATCCCCGAGTCGCCGTCGCCGACCCCGTCTCCGGAGGAGTCGCCGTCGCCGACCCCGTCGCCCGATGTCACGCCGACCCCAGATGTCCAGGACCCGGTCGTGATTCCGGCGGCCAGCTTCCTGTCCGACTGTACGGGTACCGTCTGGGTTACGGTAAGCAACGGCGAGAACGCAACCGAGTCGGCCGAGCTGACTGTCACGGCCGGGGATTTCTCCGAGACCTACACCGTTGAGCCGGGCCGGAGAAAGGACGACATTCAGGTTCCTGGCGATGCCGGCCCGGTCACCGTGACCCACGGCGAAGAGCCGGTCAGCGAGCCCTACAAGTGGGTTGAGCCGGAGAACTGCGTCGAGCCGGGCGAGCCCGAGGGCGGCTACGAGTCCACCTGCGACCAGCTGGTCGTCGGTTTCGCCAATCCGGAGGACGGCGCAACCTTCACCGTGACCCTGACCCCGAGCGAGGGCGACGCCATCGTGGTAACCGTCGAGCCGGGCGTCACCGAGGTCGTCGAGTTCGACGCCGCCAAAGGCTTCCAGGTCCACGTGCTCAGCAGCGAGGCAGCGCTCGACGAGACGATCGCCTGGGAGCTGCCGGAGGACTGTGACACCGGTGGCGAGGGCGGCGGTTCCCTGCCGGTCACCGGTGCCGCCGCCGGCGGACTCGCCGCTGGCGCCGTCGCGCTGCTGGCCATCGGTGGCGTGCTGTTTTACCTGGCGCGTCGTCGGCGGGTCACCTTCACTGCCTGAGTCAGCCACCCTGGGTCGTGACTGACTGACAAGTCATCCCCCCGCACCACCCCGAGGAAGGGCGTCGACCATCCCCCCGGTCGGCGCCCTTCCGCCTGTCCGGCCGCAGCCGTTCCCCGGTCCGCCGCAGCCCTGGCCGTGGATTCAGCCCTTCTCCAGGTACTCGGCGCGTTCGGCGTCGACCAAAGTGCCGACGGATGCCGCCAGCGTCGGATGCCGGGTCAGCTCCGGATCGTCGCCGAGCAGGTCGATCGCCTCGGCCCGGGCCTGCCCGATCAGGTCGGCGTCGCGCAGCAGCGACAACAGCCGCAGGTGGGACCGGCGACCCGACTGGGTCGCGCCCAGCACGTCACCTTCGCGGCGCTGCTCCAGATCCAGCTCGGCCAGCCGGAACCCGTCGGTGGTCGACGCGACCGCGTCCAGCCGCTCGCGGGCCGGCGTACCGTCGGCGGCGTCGGTGACCAGCAGGCACAGCCCGGCCGCCGAGCCCCGACCGACCCGGCCACGCAGCTGGTGCAGCTGCGACACCCCGAACCGGTCGGCGTCCAGCACGATCATCACGGTGGCGTTCGGCACGTTCACCCCCACCTCGACCACCGTCGTGGCGACCAGCACGTCGACGTCACCGGCGGCGAAGGCACGCATCACCGCGTCCTTGGCGTCGGCCGGTAGCCGGCCGTGCAGCACCTCGATCCGCAGCCCGTGCAGCGGCCCGTCGGCGAGCAGCGGCGCCACCTCGGTCACCGCCAGCGGCGGCCGCCGCGCCCCGGGATCGTCGCCGTCACCGGAGGGCTCCTCATCGACGCCGGTTCCGGTCGCGTCACCGATGCGCGGGCAGACCACATACACCTGATGGCCGGCGGCCACCTCCTCGCGTACCCGCCGCCAGGCCCGCTCCAGGAAGGCCGGCTTCTCCGCCGCCGGCACCACGTGCGAGGTGATCGGCGACCGGCCGCCGGGCAGCTGGGTGAGCGCGGACACCTCCAGATCGCCGTACACGGTCATGGCGACCGTCCGCGGGATCGGGGTGGCGGTCATCACCAGCACGTGCGGCGGCTGCTCGGCCTTGGCCCGCAACGCGTCGCGCTGCTCCACCCCGAACCGGTGCTGCTCGTCGACGACGACCAGACCCAGGTCGGCGAAGTCGACGCCCTCGTACAGCAGGGCGTGGGTGCCGATCACGATGCCGGCCCGGCCGTCGCGGACCTCGTCGAGGGCGGCCCGGCGGGCCGCCGCACCCAGCGACCCGGTGACCAGCGTCACCCGGGTGCCGGCCGGGTCGCCGTCCAGCTCACCGGCCCGCCCCAGCGGGCCGAGCAGCTCCTGGATGCCCCGGTGGTGCTGGGCGGCCAGCACCTCGGTCGGGGCGAGCAGCGCCGCCTGCCCGCCGGCGTCGACGACCTGCAGCATCGCCCGCAGCGCGCACACCGTCTTGCCGGACCCGACCTCGCCCTGCAGCAGCCGGTGCATCGGATGCGCGGTGGACAGGTCGGCGGCGACCTCCTCGCCGATGCGCCGCTGACCGTCGGTCAGCTCGTACGGCAGGCGGGCGTCGAACGCGGCCAGCAGGCCGGCGTCCGCGCGGGGCCGGGGCCGTGCGGGCCAGTCGGCGGCGCGCAGCTTGCGCTGCACCAACGTCAGCTGTACGGCGAACGCCTCGTCCCACTTGAGCCGCCGCCGGGCCTGGAACAGCTCGGGTTCGTCGGCCGGGCGGTGGATCTGCCGCAGCGCCGGATGCAGGCCGAGCAGGTTGCGGCTGGCCCGTACCGCCGCCGGCATCGGATCCTCAGGCGGGGTGAGCACGTCCAGCACGGTCCGTACGCAGCGGGCGATCACCCAGGTCGGTACGGCGGCGGCGGCCGGGTAGACCGGGATCAGCGCACCGGCGAACTCCTCCACCGGGTCCTCGGCGGCCACCTCGCCGTCGGCGGCACCGTCACCGAGCAGCACGTACTCGGGGCCGTTGAGCTGGCGTACGCCCCGGAACTCGGTCACCTTGCCGGCGAACAGCCCCCAGCGGCCCGGTTTCAGGTCCCGTTCCCGCCACGCCTGGTTGCCGAAGAAGGTCAACGTGAGGGTGCCGCCGGTGCCGTCCTCGACGACGGCTTCGAGCAGCTTGCCGCGCCGTTGGCGCATCGGCCGTACGGTGGTCCGCCGCACCTGGCCCAGGACGGTGACCTGCTCCCCCACCTCCAGCGAACGGATGTCGGTGTGTTCGCCGCGCTGGTCGTAGCGGCGCGGGAAGTGGTAGAGCAGGTCCCCGACGGTGTGCAGGTCGAGGTGGTCGGCCATCGCCTTGGCGGTCTTCGCGCCCAGGTTGACCTTCAGCGGACTGTCCATCGTGCACGGCTGCGTCATCCGGCCCCCAACAACGGCTGCGTCATTCGATTCCTACCAGCAGCGGGTAGTGCGGCTGCCCGCCGACGAAGGTGTGCACCTCGACGAACGGCCAGCAGCGGGCGACGTGCGCCGCCACCGCCTCGCCCAGGCCGTCCGGTGCCTGCTCGCCGATGATGAGGGTGACCAGTTCACCGCCGCCGCCGAGCAGCTGGTCCAGCAGGTTGCGGCAGGTGCCGGCCAGGTCGGTGCCGATCAGCAGCACCTCCCCCTCGACCAGGGCGAGCACGTCACCGGGGCGGCAGCGGCCGGCGACGGTGAGCGCTTCCCGGGCGGCGTGGCAGACCTCGGCGTACCGGCAGGCCCCGGCCGCCTCGGCCATCGCGATCACGTCGTCGTCGAAGCGGCGTCGCGGGTCGCGGACGGCGAGGGCGGCGAGGGCCTGCACCGGTGACCGGGTCGGCACGACGGCGACGGTGACGCCGCCGGCCTCGGCCTCCCGGGCGGCGAGGCCGGCGACGGCCTGGGTGTCCGGGTCGTTGGGCAGCACCACCACTTCGGCGGCGCCGGTGCGGCGGATGGCGTCGAGCAGCTCGGCGGTGGACGGGGAGCCGCCGACCACGCCTGCGCCCTCGCCGGTGAACAGGGCGGCGAGGCCGGTGCCGGCGGCGACCACCACGGCGGCCCGGCCGGCGAGCGGCGGCGCCGGCTGGTCGGCGAACCGGGTGACCGAGATCTGGTACGGGCGACCGGCGGCGATGCCGGCCTCGATGGCGGCGCCGATGTCGTCGACGTGCACGTGCACGTTCCACACCGGACCGTGCCCGCCGTCATCGTCCCCGTCGCCGTCCCCGGCGTCGGAGCCCCCGTCGTCATCGCCCCCTGCGTCGGAACCGACGACGACCAGCGAGTCGCCGATCTCGGCGAGTACGGCCCGCATCCGGTCGACCGCCCCGGCCGGCGCTTCGAGCAGGAACTGCACCTCGTAGGCGTACCCCTCGGAGCCGGCCCCACTGTGGGGGTCGGCGGCGGGCCCGGCGCCGCCGGGGTCGGTGGCGCGGCCGACGGGGTTGTCGGTGCTGTCAGGGTTGTCGGTGCTGTCGGTGAGCGGGGTGCCGACCACGGCGGCCAGCGCGTCGAGCAGCAGGCACAGGCCGCGGCCGCCGGCGTCGACCACCCCGGCGCGGGCCAGCACCGGCAGTTGGCCGGGGGTCGCGGCGAGGGCGTCGCGGGCGGCCGAGGCGGCGGCCCGTACCACGGTAGGGAGGTCGTCGGAGCCGGTCCGGTCGGCGGCCCGCGCGGCGGCGGCGACCACGGTCAGCACCGTCCCCTCGACCGGGCGGGCGACCGCCGCGTACGCCGCGTCGGTGGCGGCGGTCAACGCCGACGCGAGGGCCCGGCCGCGCACCACGGCGGTGTCGGTGAGCGCGTCGGCCAGCGCGCGCAGGATCTGCGAGACGATCACCCCGGAGTTGCCCCGGGCGCCGAGCAGCGCGCCCCGGGCCATCAGCCGCAGCACCCGCCCGTGCGAGGTCTGCTCCCCCTCGGAGGAGTTGTCCAGGTCGAGGGCCAGGGCATGCTGGGCCGAGGTGAGGGTGAGGACCAGGTTGGTGCCGGTGTCGCCGTCCGGCACCGGGTAGACGTTGAGCGCGTCGATCTCGCCCTGGTGGCGGCGCAGCGCGGCCAGCGCACCCGAACACCACCGGCGCACGGCGGCGGCGTCAAGGGTGTCCAGCACGGCGATGAGCCTACTGGCGCACGCCGACAGCCGCCGTGAAGACGACCGGGTGCGGCCAGGCGGCCGGCGCGCGGAGACGACGCAGGCGGCCGGGCCGGCGGCAACGGGCCGGTCGGGGCAGGGCGATTGGCCGCCCGGGTGGTCGATCGGGTAGCCTGGCCAGGTTGTCTGGGCGTGGTGTGTCCCGGCGACCGGCGACCTGATGAACGACAAATCCCCAGGAGTATCCCGTGGCTAGCGTGTGCGACGTCTGTGGCAAAGGGCCGGGCTTCGGTCACAACGTGCCGTGGTCGAAGAAGAAGACCAACCGCCGTTGGAACCCGAACATCCAGACCGTTCGCACCCCGGCCGGTGGCGGCAACACCCGCAAGGTGAACGCCTGCACCTCCTGCCTCAAGGCCGGCAAGGTGGTCCGGGGCGCCTGACCGCGCCGCCCACGACCTCGACGTTTCAGCAGCCGCCGGACCCGGTCGGGTCCGGCGGCTGACTGTGTACGGTCACCAGTCGGGCGGTGAGCGCCCGTCACCAGTCGGCGGTGAGCACCCGGCCGAAGGACAGGCAGCCCGGTGAGTCCCGGTAGTAGCCGAAGTTCGGGATCCGGGCGTACCCGCTGCTGCTGTAGAGCGCGATCGCCTCGGGCTGCTTGTCGCCGCACTCCAGGATGACCCGGCGGCGGCCCTGGCCGGCGGCGGAGCGTTCGACGGCGGCCAGCAGCGCGCGGGCCACCCCGCGACCGCGGGCGGCGTCGGCGACGTACATCCGCTTCAACTCGGCGTCCTCGCCGGAGGTGCCGTGGCTGCGCCAACCGGCGCAGCCGGCCGGCGCCCCGTCCAGGTGGGCGATCAGGAAGGCACCGCCGGGCGGGTCGAAGTGGGCCGGGTCGACCGGGGTGTCGTCGCCGGTGCCGCCGTAGCGGGCACCCAGATCGGCCATGGCGGCGGCCACCAGGCGTTGCGCCACCGCGTCGGTGTAGCGGACCCGGCGGATCTCGACGCCGGCCTGAAGCAGATCAGTCACGCGGTAAAGCGTAGTGCGGTCACCGGCGGTGGCTCAGCGGTGACCGGCGCGGCCTCACTGGAAGTGTTCCCAGCCGGCGACGCCCTGGTAGGGCTGGCCGTCGACGGTGACCCCGGCGCCCTTGACCACGTGCCCGACCCGCCGCCAGCCCTTGGGCAGCGGCAGATCCTCGGGGAACGTCGCGGCCAGGGCGTGGTCGTCACCACCGCCGAAGATCCACTGGTACGGGTCGACGCCGAGCGCGTTGGCGGTGTCGCGCATCTGCGGCGGCACCTCGAAGGCGGCCCGGCGCAGGTCGATACCGACCCGGCTGGCGGTGGCGACGTGACCCAGGTCGGCGATCAGCCCGTCCGAGATGTCGATCATGGCGCTGGCGCCGACGTTCGCGGCGGCCGGGCCGGCGGCGTACGGCACCTCGGGGCGTCGGTACGCCTCCACGAGCAGCTTCGGTGACCGGAAGCCGCGGGACAGCACCGTGTAGCCGGCGGCGGCGTAGCCGAGCCGGCCCGCGATGGCCAGCACGTCACCGGCGTGCGCGCCGCTGCGCAGCACCGGGGTGGCGCCGTGCAGGTCGCCGAGGGCGGTCACCGCGATGGTCAGGGTCGGGCTGGCCGACATGTCGCCGCCGACCACGCTCGCGCCGACCTTGGCCGCCTCGTCGGACAGGCCGACCGCCAGGTCCTCGGCCCAGCCGGCGTCGGTCTCCGGCGGGGCGCAGAGCGCCACCAGCAACGCGGTCGGCACCGCCCCCATCGCCACGATGTCGGCGAGGTTCGCGGCGGCGGCGCGGTGCCCGACGTCGACGGCGCTGGACCAGTCCCGCCGAAAGTGCCGGCCCTCGACGAGCACGTCGGTGGAGGCGACCACCCGGCCGTCCGAGGCGGCCACCACGGCCGCGTCGTCGCCGGGGCCGAGCAGGGTGGCGGCCCCCGGGTGCAGCCGCGCGGTGACCCGGGAGATGAGCCCGAATTCACCGGCCTGTGCCACATTCACCGGTCCACCTCGATCATTGTCGTCTCCACTCGGGCACCGTCATGAATCCGGCCTGCTCCGTACGGTAGTTTCACGTTCGAGCCGCTCCCGGGCGGCGGATAGGAGTCGGGTCGTGGTCCAGGCATACATCCTCATCCAGACCGAAGTCGGAAAGGCACGCGACGTCGCCGACGCGATCGCGGACATCTCCGGCGTGGTCCGGGTGGACGCGGTGACCGGGCCGTACGACGTGGTCGTGCTCACCGAGGCGCACACCGTGGACGAACTCGGGACGATGATAGTCAGCCGGGTCCAGATGGTGCCGGGCATCACCCGGACCCTGACGTGTTCGGTGGTACGACTGTGACGACTGAGCAGGTGGACGTCTCTGCCGCCGGGTCGCCGGCTGCCGGCGACCCGGCTTCGGACGAACGGTCTCCGGACAGCCCGGCTCCGGGTGGGCCGGACCGGACGACCCGGCAGGCGGCTATCTGGGCGACCGTGGTGGCGTTGCCGTTGACCCTGATCGTGGCGCTCGCCGCGTTCAGCCGGCTCGCCCCGGCCGGGTCCGACGACGACCCGGGGGCCGCCGCGGACCCGTCGGCGTCCGCCGGTGTCGCGCCGGCGCCGACCACGCCGGTGCAGATCGCCGCCCCGACGTTGGACGAACGCGCCGAGATCGTCTGTCGGGCGATGGTCTCCCAACTGCCGGGTACGCTGCGCGACCTGCCGCAGCGGCGGGTCACCGACGGTGCCGAGCAGAACGCGGCGTACGGCGAACCGCCGATCACCGTCGCCTGCGGGGTGCCGGCGGCGCAGTTCCCGCCGACCGACCTGGTCTACGCGCTTGACGGGGTCTGCTGGCACGCCGCCGAGCAGGCCGACGCCACCGTCTGGACCACCGTCGACCGGGAGATCCCGGTGCGGGTGAGCGTGCCCGGCTCCTACGACGAGCCGGGCCAGTGGGTGACCGCGTTCGCCGACCCGCTGATCGAGACGGTGCCCAGCGACGCGGACGCCGCCCCGCGCGGCTGCCGCGCCTGACTCTGGGTCCGGTCTCGGTCCGCTCCTCTGGTCCGGTCTCGGATCCCGGCGGCCGGTCAGCGCAGCCCGGTGCCCCGGCTGAGCGCGGTACGGATCAGCCGGTCCACCAGCTTCGGGTACTCCAGGCCGGCGGCCGCCCACATCCGCGGGAACATCGACGTCGGGGTGAACCCGGGCATCGTGTTGATCTCGTTGAGGTAGATCTGGTCGTCGTCGGTGACGAAGAAGTCGACCCGGGCCAGCCCGGCGCAGTCCAGCGCGGTGAAGGTGCGGCAGGCGTAGTCCTGTACCTGCCGGGTGACCTGCTCCGACAACCCGGCCGGGATGTCGTACTCGCAGGAGTTGTCGAGATACTTGGCCTCGAAGTCGTAGAACTCGTGGTCGGTGACCACCCGTACCTCGGCCAGCAGGGACGCCTCGGGGCCGCCGCCGGCCTCACCCTCGATCACCCCGCACTCGACCTCACGGCCGACGATCGCCGCCTCGATCAGCACCTTCGGGTCGATCTCCCGGGCGGTGGCGACGGCGGCGTCCAGGTCGGCCCAGTCGGAGACCTTGGTGATGCCGTACGACGAACCGGCGCGCGACGGCTTGACGAACACCGGCAGGCCGAGGCGCTCCTTGTCGGCGTCGCTGAGGCTCACCCCGGGGCGCAGCACCGCGTACGGGCCGGTCGGGATGCCCTCGACGGTGGCCAGCTTCTTGGTGAACTCCTTGTCCATCGCGGCGGCCGAGGCGAACACCCCGGCCCCGACGTACGGGATTCCGGCCATCTCCAGCAGCCCTTGGATGGTGCCGTCCTCGCCGTACGCGCCGTGCAGCGCCGGGAAGACGACGTCGACGCCGGCCAGGGCGGCGGCCGGGCCGTCCGCCGGGTCCAGCACCATGATCCCGTTGCCGGTCGGGTCGGCGGGCAGCACCACGGCTGAGCCGGACCGGTCGGTGATCTCCGGCAGTTGACGATCGGTGATGGCCAGCTGGCTGCCGTCGCCGGTGGTGAGCACCCACCGCCCGGCGCGGGTGATGCCGACCGGGACGATCTCGTACTCGTCGGTGTCCAGGGCGGCCAGGATGCTGCCGGCGCTGACGCAGGAGATCGCGTGCTCGGTGCTGCGGCCGCCGAAGACGATGGCGACGCGGGTCTTGGCTGGGCTGGTCACAGGGGTGCCTTTCGTTCGCGGCCTGCACGCGCCCGCCGGGCGAGGTCGGGGGAGCCCGGCGGTACGCGGTTCACGTCTTCGCGCTCACGCGGCTGACCCTACTCTGCGTACCCGCCCGCCGGGCCCTGACCGGCCCGGGATCCTCCTGATGATGCAAGGAGTAACCGCCGAATAGCTGAGGACCCGGGACCCGCGTTCGTTGGCCGGCGGCCTACCGGTGGTCACGCGTGGGCGAGCCCGCCGCGCCTTCACACCGTCAACGAAGGTCGACCACGTGCCCGGGTCGAACCGCAGCACCGGACCGGACATGTCCTTGCTGTCCCGTAGCGCCACACTGCCGTCCCTCAGCCTCGATCCACCGACGCGGTTGCCGCTGAATGTTGGTTGATCATTTCTGTATTGGGTGGTGCGGCGGGCGTGAGGGAGTCGCCGATCAC
>NZ_JBSWXD010000099.1:0-24508 GCF_056160425.1 Micromonospora sp. ABR4_055 | reverse complement strand
CCAACGGATCAGTCGAACCACCATCAGTGGTCACCACCACATCCACCACACCAGGCGCATGCGCCGGAGTCACCGCCGTCAACGACGTACCAGACGGATCCACCACCACATCAGTGGCCGGCAACCCGTCAAACGTCACCGCCGTGTCACCCGGCACAAAACCCGAACCAGTGATCGTCACCACCTGACCACCAGACTGCGGACCAGAATCCGGATCAATAGACGACGCAGTCGGCGGCGCCGGTGCGGCCGGACGTTCACAGGTGGCCTCGGCGATGATGACTTCACCGACCGGGATGACCACCGGGAACCCGAGGAGCAGACCCGAGAGTGAGGCGGTGAGCACGATGGTGGCCGCCGCCGCGCTGTCGGCGGTGACGGTCTCGATACGCGACAGCGAGACATCGAGCATCGCTCCGACCAGACCCGGTACCGTCACCGCGGCGCTCACGTCAAGGCTCGGCCCGTTCGGGATCAGGACCTCCGCCAGGCCGAACACGGTAAGCCCGGTCAACGTCGTGTCGGCAGTCTGCGGACCGACGAAGGGGCAGCTGACCGCAGCCTCGACGGCCGATGCGGTCAGCACGTTCACCCCGAGGATGTCCAACGACACGTCGGCGACCGAGGACGAGGCGGACGACGAAATTGGGCCCCTGGTAGCGCTGACCTCCAGGACGGTGCCGTCGGCGGCGACGCCGATGGCTCCCGGCAGGGTGATGTCGAGCAGGGTCTCGGTGTCGGTGCCGCCGGCGGGTGGGGCGTCCACCGACCCGATCACCGCACTGGCCTCGATCACCGGAATCCCGAGGACCTCAGCCGAGAGGTCGACGATCACCCCCCTCGCATGCGCGTCTCCGGGAGCTGCGTAGGCGGGTGCGGCCGTCACCGCCAACCCGCCAGCGGTGCCAAGTAGCGCGGCCAGCGAGACGCTGGCCACCCGTTTCAACGTTGACTGCACTTTTCCCCCGTCTCGTCTTCTGCGTGAGCCGGACAGGCCGGTGCGCCCATCCGTCAGAAACGAGAACGACAGCAAATAGGGCAAGTCGCGCGAAACTACCGGAGGTCCACCTCACTCGACACGCATGTCCGGCGCGGCGTAGCTGGCCAGACGGGACGGCGTCCGCTGAACAGATCCACTTCCGCCGTTCGCCGGACGTGCCCGCAAGTTGATCCCTAAGCTCACTCACCTGGCCTCGGACGGGCTGCCCGGTCAGGAAGCACTGCCCGCCAACCGTCAGAACAGGATCCGCGTCACAGCACCTGTCAGTACCGGGAGGTAACTTGGTGCCGCTGGTTTCGCGGAACGGGGAGGGTCGCGGGTGCGGTACGTGGCGATCGGGGACAGTTTCACCGAAGGGCTCGGCGACGAGTTGCCGGACGGCACCGTACGCGGCTGGGCCGATTTGGTCGCCGCCGGGCTCGCCGCCGCGAACGGCGGTAGCGTGCAGTACGCCAACCTGGCGGTCCGGGGACGGCTGCTGGAGCCGATCGTCACCCAGCAGCTCGACCGGGCACTGTCGCTGTCCCCACTCCCGACGATGATCACCCTCAACGGCGGCGGCAACGACATGATGCGCCCCGGCACGGACCTGAGCCGGCTGGTCGCGCTGACCGAGGGCGCGGTTCGCCGCTGCGCCGACGCCGGGGTTCGGCTGGTGCTGCTCAGCGGCGGCGACCCGAGCGCCCGGCTGCCGTTCGGCACGACGATGCGGCGGCGCGGGGTCTCGCTGACCGCCGCCACCGCTGAGCTCGCAGCCCGGCACGGTCTCGACTTCATCGACGTTTTCAGCGACGTGGAGATCCGCCGCGAACAGTACTGGTCGCCCGACCGCCTGCATCTCAACTCTGCCGGCCACCGCCGGGTCGCCAGCCTGGTGCTGGACGGGCTGGGCCACCCGACCGAGGCGCACGTGGTCGACCCGGCACCGGTCGGCCGGCGCAGCCTGCTCGCCGAGGCCCGCTACTACCGGGAGTTCGTGGTGCCCTGGGTACACCGCCGGCTGCGCGGCCGCTCGTCCGGTGACGGGCGGACCGCGAAGTACGCCGACTGGGTGCCGGTCCAGGCCGGCTGACCGTGTCGGATCGGACCCGTTCGCCGGCTGATGGTCCGCCGGTGCCTGCGTCACCAGCCGCGCAGGAAGCGCAGGCCGAGCAGGAAGGCCACCACCGACGGCCCGACGAGCAGCGTCACCGCCTGCAGTCGGTACGGCATCCGGTGCCGGCCGAGTTCGAGTGCGTTGGCGAACACCGAGGCGGCGGCGAGCATCATGAAACCGCCCCACCAGCCGATGGTGCCGAAGTCGACCAGACCGGTCACGATCAGCTCAAGGGTGGCCCCGACCCCGGCACCGGTTACGGCCAGCAGGGCCACGGTGCGGTGCAGCCCTCGGGCGAGCGGATGGTCCGGACGCCAACGGTAGGTGCCGGCCACCGCCAGGCAGGGCAGCACGACGAGCAACGGCCAGCCGTCACCCATCAGCCCCAGCATGAGCAGTGCGCCCACGGTGAAGACGATCGCGCCGATGCCGGCGACGACGTATCCACCGAAGGCGCGGCCGCCACCGCGGGCCATCAGCGGGCCACCGGCGGCGGCGATCAACGCGCCGGGTACCAGGATGAACCCGGCCCACCAGTGGAACCGCCCGGGCGACTGGGCGGCGGCGGTCGCCGCCCCGGTGGCCAGGGCCGCCGCGCCGAGACCGGCGAGCCACCCGCGCTGAATCTGTCGCTTGGTGTCCACGACGACGAGCCTGCCCGGTCGCCGGCCGGCGGACCATCCGGGTAGCCCTACTTCCGAAGGTCAGAAATCCCCGAATCCGCCGAAGTCGCCGCCACCGAAATCCCCACCGCCGAAGTCGCCGCCACCGAAATCCTCGCCACCGGAGAAGTCCTCCCCGCCGGAGAAGTCCTCGTCACCGCCGCCGTCCTCCAAGCCGGCGGCGTACCCGGCGTCGTAGCCGGGGTCGCCGAACGTCGGAGAGAACAATGCACTGAAGACCAGCATGCCGCCGATCGCACCGGCCGCCCCGGCCAGCGCCGGCTTCCACAGCGGTTGGGAGTACCAGCCGGCCGGCACCGGCCGGCCCTGGTGGTAGCCGCCCGGGTAGTAGTGCGGCGTCTGCGGGCCCGGGTTGGGCCCGGCCCGGAAGGTCTGCCCCTGGACGTCGACCTCACGCTCCTTGGTGAGCTGCCCGGCGCCCCGGGCGGCGGCCAGTGGGGGCAGTTCGGGACCGGGGTCGATGCCGAGCGCCACCCGGGCCGCCCGGACGTAGGCCAGGCCCTCCAGGGCGGTCTCCCGGGCCAGCTCGAACTGCTTGAGGCTGCGGGCCTGCTCCAACTGGGAGCCGGCTGCGGTGTAGCGCTCGCCGGCGTCGAGCAGCGACTGCCGGACCGCCGGCTGGTCGCCGTGCAGGTTCATCACCTGGCCGCCGAGCCGCTCGTACCAGCGTTGTGCCTCGGCCCGGGCGTCGGCCAGCGCCCGCTCCTTGCGGGCGGCGCTCTCCCCCCGCCACCACAGCAGGCCGCCGGCGAACAACGCCACCAAGACCAGGAGCAGAAGAAATTCCATGGCTACGACGGTAGCCGCCCTGATCCACCACCAGCCACAACGACGGGCGGTGCCGGGCGTCGGCGGGCGGGCGGCGTACCTGTTTGACATGCTTTCCGGCGTGGATGTCGCGACGGTTGTGGTGGTGGTCGTCTGTCTCGGTTGCGGCGCGGCGCTCGGCTGGCTGACTGCCCGGGCCCGGTCGGCGACCGAGATCGCCCGGCTGGACGCGACGCTGCGCGCCACCCGCGACGGCGAGGGTCGGTTGGAGCAGTCGATGCGGGCGCTGTCGTACGAGGCGACCGCCCAGTCGCAGGAGGCGGTGGCGCGGGCGGTGGCTCCGCTGCACGACGCACTGCGCCGCTACGAGCAGCGGGTGGCTGAGCTGGAGCACGACCGGGTCGACGCGTACGCCGAGCTGCGTGAGCAGGTCCGGGCGATGGGCGGGGTCTCCGCTGAGCTGCGTACCGAGACCAAGCAGCTGGTGGCGGCGCTGCGCGCGCCCCAGGTGCGGGGCCGGTGGGGTGAGCACCAGCTGCGGCGCATCGTCGAGGCGGCCGGGATGCTCGAGCACTGCGACTTCGCCGAGCAGGTGACCGCGCGGACCGAGCAGCAGACGGTCCGCCCGGATCTGGTGGTACGGCTGCACGGCGGGCGCAGCGTGGTGGTCGACGCCAAGGCACCGTTCGACGGCTACCTGTCCGCGATGGAGGCCCGCGAGGAGCGCACCCGGGACCAGCACCTGGACAGCCACGCCCGGCAGCTGCGGACCCATGTGGACGCGCTCGCCGCGAAGCAGTACTGGTCCGCGTTCGATCAGACGCCGGAGTTCGTGGTGCTGTTCGTGCCGGCCGACCCGTTCCTGGACGCCGCGTTGCAGCGCGACCCGGCTCTGCTGGAGCACGCGTTCAGCCGGGACATCGTGCTGGCCACCCCGGCGACGCTGGTGGCCCTGCTGCGTACGGTGGCGTACTCGTGGCGACAGGAGGCGCTGGCCCGTAACGCGGTGGCGGTGCACGGGCTGGCCCGTGAACTGTACGGGCGGCTGGCCACGCTGGGCGAGCATGTCACGAAGCTGGGTAACGCGCTGGGGGGTGCGGTCACCGCGTACAACCGGGCGGTGGGATCGCTGGAGGGGCGGGTCCTGGTCAGTGCGCGCAAACTCGCCGATCTCGGGGTTTCCGGCGCTGAACTGACGCCCCCGCCACAGGTCGAGGTGGCGCCCCGTCAGGTGCAGGCGCCGGAGCTGGAATCGCCGTCGGCCGGCGATGACCGGGCGCATCGGACACGTCCCGAGTGGACCGGGTTGAGCTGGGAAAACCCCAAATAGACATCACTCATTGCAGGCATTTCACTACGACCACGCCACCTATTCAGGGAAGTTTATGTCACGGGCTGGTCACAACGCTTGGCTAGGTAGTGACAGCGATCCACCGGAACACAAAGGATGCGGTCACACGTGCCCTGCACCACAGGGCCCAGTTCTTCCGGAGGAAGAGAACGTGAGTAAACCCCGCATCTGGAGACGGCGAACCTCTGCCGCGCTCCTGGCATCCGTCATGGTGGCCGGTGCCGTGACGCTGGCGGGTGGTGCGTCCACCGCGAGCGCCAACCCGTCGACCAAGGCCGACGTACTGAAGGACACCCCTACCGATACGTTGGGGTCGCACGATCTCGACCTGCTCGCCGAGGCGGAGGCGAAGAGCGAGCAGAGCGTCACCTTGCTGGTCGCCACCGAGCAGGGCCAGGCACCGAAGGTCGCGGCCGAGCTGAAGAAGCTCGGCGGCGTGATCGGCAACCAGGTCGACGAGGTCGGCTATGTCCGGGCCCGCGTGCCGGTCAAGAACGTCGTCGCGGCGTCGAAACTGCCCGGGGTCTCGGCGGTCGACCTCAACGAGACGATCCCGATGCCGGACCCGATGCCGGAGAGCATGGCGGCGGCTTCCTCCGTGGCGAGCGCGACCACCGGCCCGGGGCCGGACACCGGCGCGGTCAACCCCTACATGCCGACCAATGAGACCGGCGCGGTCTCGTTCAAGAACAGCCACCCGCGCTGGGACGGCCGCAATGTCCTCGTCGGCATCATGGACTCCGGGATCGACCTGGACCACCCGGCGCTGCAGACCACCACCACCGGGGAGCGGAAGATCGTCGACTGGGTCACCCCGATCGACCCGGTCTACGAGAATGACGGCACCTGGCGGCCGATGCTCACCGGTGTGAGCGGCCCGAGCTTCAGCTACGCCGGCGTCACCTGGTCCGCGCCGGCCGGCTCCTACATGATCAACCTGTTCTCGGAGTCGATCACCGCGGGCGGGTCGGCCAACGGTGACGTCAACCGCGACGGCGACACCAGCGACCGGTTCGGGGTGCTGTACGACCCGGCCACCAACGACGTACGGGTCGACGTCGACCAGGACTTCGACTTCACCGACGAGCCGGTGATGCGCCCGTACCAGGAGAACTTCGACATCGGCCACTTCGGCACGGACGATCCTTCGACCCCGATCGCCGAGCAGGTGCCGTTCGTCGTCGAGTTCCGCACCGACGTCGACACCGCTCCGGTCGGCGGCCCCGGCCTGATCGACTACGTCAACATCGGACTGATCTCGTCGTCGCACGGCACCCACGTGGCGGGCATCGTGGCCGCCAACGACATGCTGGGCAACGAGGACTTCGACGGCGCCGCGCCCGGCGCCAAGCTGGTCTCCTCCCGGGCCTGCACCTTCGCCGGCGGCTGCACCGCCGCCGCGTTGACCGACGGCATGATCGACCTGGTGATCAACCGGGGCGTCGACATCATCAACATGTCGATCGGTGGTCTGCCGGCACTCAACGACGGCAACAACGCCCGCGCCGAGCTCTACAACATCCTCATCGACGTGTACGGCGTGCAGATGTTCATCTCGGCCGGCAACTCCGGCCCGGGCACCAACACCATCGGTGACCCGTCGGTGGCCTCGAGCGTGGTCAGCGTCGCCGCGAGCGTGAGCCGGGACACCTGGCTGGCCAACTACGGCTCCGAGGTACGCACCCGCAACTCGCTGTTCCCCTTCTCGTCGCGCGGTCCGCGTGAGGACGGCGGGTTCAAGCCGAGCATCAGCGCCCCCGGCGCGGCCATCTCCACCGTCGCCGGCTGGGAGGAGGGCGGCCCGGTCCCTGAGGCCGGCTACCCGCTGCCGCCCGGCTACGCCATGTACAACGGCACGTCGATGGCCGCTCCCCAGGCCACCGGCGCGGTTGCCCTGCTGATGTCGGGCGTCAAGGCCAAGGACCTCGACGTCACCCCGATGCAGCTGCGTCGGGCGCTGTACAGCGGTGCCCGCTGGATCAACGGTGCCTCCGCCCACGAGCAGGGCAACGGCATGCTGCACGTGGCCGACACCTGGAAGCTGCTGCGCGAGGGCGTCGAGGTCAACGGCTACGACGTCAGCGCTCCGGTCTGCACCCCGATCTCGGAGTACCTGGCCACCCCGCACGAGGGCACCGGCGTCTACAACCGGTGCGCCGCCGACGCCGGTGGTCACCGGCCGGGCCAGTTCAAGTCCTACCCGGTCACCATCACCCGGACCAGCGGCCCGGACGTCGACCTGCTGCACAAGCTCAAGTGGGTCGGCAACGACGGCACCTTCGCTGCCCCCGGCCAGGTGGTGCTGCCGCTGAACGAGGCCGTCACGTTCAACGTGCGGGCCACCCCGGACGTCGGTGTGCACAGTGCCATCCTCCGGGTGGACAACCCGTTCACCGCCACGGTCGACTTCGAGATCATGAACACCGTGGTGGCGTCGACCGCGATGACCAGCCCGGAGTACGAGTTCAGCACCTCCGGCAAGGTGACGCGTAACGCGTACACGTCGTACTTCGTCACGGTGCCGGAAGGCGCGACGGCGCTGCAGGTCAGCCTGTCGGGCATCGCGGACGGATCGCAGACCCGGTTCATCGCGATCGACCCGTACGGCGTACCGCTGGAAAGCTCCAGCAGTCTGCGCTGCTACACCAACTTCTCCGACCCGGACGTCTGCAAGCCGGACGAGCGGGACTACCAGGACCCGCTGCCGGGGGTCTGGGAGATCGAGGTGGAGTCGCGGCGGACCTCGCCGATGCTGCAGAACCCGTTCGAGTTGACCGCCCAGGTACAGGGCGTCACCGTCGACCCGACCAGCACGGTGCTCGAGGACGTCACCCTCGGTGAGACCACCCCGCTCAGCTGGACGGTGGAGAACATCTTCGGCCCGGTCGTCGTCTCGGGGCAGGGCGGCTCGCTCGGCTCGGCGAACAGTGACCGGCCGACGATCGCCGACCTGGAGGTGCAGACCTTCCAGGTGACGGTCCCGGCCGGGGCAACCCGGTTGTTCGCGAAGATCGGCAACACCAGCGATCTCAGCGCCGACCTGGACCTGTTCGTCTACCGGAACGGTTCGCTGATCGACTACACCGCCGACGGCGACTCCGAAGAGGCTGTCACCATCGACAACCCGGCACCCGGTGTCTACGACATCGAGGTCGACGGGTACTCGGTGCCGGCCGGCACCACCGAGTACGACTACCTGGACGTGTTCTACTCGACCGGGTTGGGCACCATCTCGGTCGAGTCGGGCTCGACGGAGCTGGTCAACGGCGCCAGCGCCACGCTCAGCGGCAGCGTCACGGTGGACGCCACTCCGGAGGCGGGCCGGGAGCTGTTCGGTGAGATGCTCGTCGTCACCGAACAGGGCGCGGTCGTCGGCCGCGGCGGGGTCTCGGTCAGCTCGGTGAGCTGACCGTCGGCTAAGCCGTACGACGGAAGAAGGGCCCACCCCGAGTCGGGGTGGGCCCTTCACTGTGTCCTACGGGCACCGACGCCGGTGGTCGGCGCGCACCAGGGTCGGCGGTCGCGCCGCCGGTCAGGCGGGCTCGACCCGCTGCACCATGAACGGGGTGCCTTGCTGGCAGGTGGTCATCAGGTCAGCCTGGACGTGCCCGGTGACGCTCAGCCGGGCACCCGGACGGATCAGGTCATGCGAACCGCCGACCAGCAGATAGCCGTCGAGCAGGTAGCAGTCGTGCTCCACCCCGGCCTCGACGGTGCCGGTCAGGGTCATCGGCCGCGACGACCCGGTCGACTTCCCCGGCCCTGGGGTGCCCCCCGGGACCGAGGTGGGCAGGTCCTCGGGCGGTCCAGGGGTCTGCGGTGCTGTGCTCACCGTGGCACCTCCGCTCGGTGATTCGGCTGCCGGCGGCGAGGACGGTGCGACCGTCACGGTCGGCACCGGGTCGGGGTCGGGCTCGGTGGTGGGTTCACCGGTGCCGCACGCCGGCAGCGCCAGGCAGGTCAGCAACAGGGGTACGCCGATCCGAGTGACTCTCATACCGACTAGGACGCGGTGACCGGGACGTCCGTTCCCGCCGCCGCTGCCTTCATGTCCCGGCGCAGCTCGGACGGCAGCGAGAAGGTGATCGTCTCCTCGACCGTGGTGACCTGCTCGACGTCGGTGAAACCCCGATCGGCGAGGTGGTCGACCACCTGGTGCACCAACTCGTCGGGGACGCTGGCGCCCGAGGTCAGCCCGACGGTGGTCGCGTCGGCCAGCCAGGCGTCGTCGATCTCGTGGGCGAAGTCGATCAGGTAACCGGCGCGAGCACCGGCGTCGATCGCTACCTCGACCAGCCGCACCGAGTTGGACGAGTTGCGGGAACCGACCACCAGCACCACGTCGCAATCGGCCCCAATCTGCTTGATCACCTGCTGGCGGTTCTGGGTGGCGTAGCAGATGTCGTCGGTCGGCGGCGACTGCAGCATCGGCAGCCGCCGCCTGAGGCGGGCGACGGTCTCCATGGTCTCGTCGACCGACAGCGTGGTCTGCGACAACCAGACCACCTTCTCCGGATCCCGTACGGTGATCTTGTCGGCGTCCTCCGGGCCGTCCACCAGCTGGATGTGCGCCGGAGCCTCGCCTGAGGTGCCGACCACCTCCTCGTGGCCCTCATGGCCGATCAGTAGGATGTCGTAGTCCTGCGCGGCGTACCGGCGGGCCTCCTGGTGGACCTTGGTCACCAGCGGGCAGGTGGCGTCGATCGCCTTCAACGACCGCGCCTCCGCCTGCCGGTGCACCTCCGGAGCGACGCCGTGCGCGGAGAAGACCACGGTCGAGCCGTGCGGAACCTCCTCGTTCTCCTCGACGAAGATCGCGCCTTTGGCCTCCAGGGTCGAGACCACATGCTTGTTGTGCACGATCTGTTTGCGTACGTAGACCGGGGCGCCGTACAGCTTCAGCGCCTCCTCCACGGTCTGCACCGCGCGGTCGACGCCGGCACAGTAGCCACGGGGATTGGCCAGCAGCACCCGCTTGCGGTGGACCGGTTTCGCGTCAGGCTCGCTCACCCGGCCGAGTCTACGTGCCGTCGACCACGGCGGCAGCGTGACCAACCGGCGGGACCGGGCCGGGGCCGGACGCCTCCCGGCGGGGCGAGCGGCGTCGGTGTCACCGCCCGCCCGTACCCTTGCCGGGTGACCGACACCGACGCGACGCCGCGCAGCAGCGCGGACGAGCCGTGGCCGGTCCGGGTGGTCAGCCAGAAGATCAGCGCCTGGATCGGCCGGCTCGGCTGGGTGTGGGTCGACGGGCAGGTCGCGCAGATCAGCCGGCGGCCCGGCGCGACCACCGTGTTCCTGACCCTGCGTGACCCGTCGGCGGATCTCAGCCTGACCGTCACCACCAACCGGGACGTGCTCGACCTCGGCGCGCCGGAGCTGGCCGACGGTGCCCGGGTGGTGCTACGCGCCAAGCCGGAGTTCTACCCGGCGCGGGGCACGCTCAGCCTGCGCGCCGACGAGATCCGCCAGGTCGGCCTCGGTGAGCTGCTGGCCCGGCTGGAGAAGCTGAAGAAGCTACTGGCCGCCGAGGGGTTGTTCGACCGGTCCCGCAAGCGCCGCCCGCCGTTCCTGCCGCAACGGATCGGGCTGATCACCGGCCGGGCGTCGGCCGCCGAACGGGACGTGTTGACCAACGCCCGCCGACGCTGGCCGGCGGTCGATTTCCGGGTGGTCAACGTCGCGGTGCAGGGCTCCGGCGCGGTGCCGCAGGTGATCGACGCGCTGGCGGTGCTCGATGCGGATCCGTCGATCGACGTGATCGTCATCGCCCGCGGCGGCGGGAGCGTCGAGGACCTGCTGCCGTTCTCCGACGAGGCGCTGTGCCGGGCGGTGTTCGGCTGCCGTACCCCGGTGGTCAGCGCCGTCGGCCACGAGACCGACGCACCACTGCTCGACTACGTCGCCGACGTACGGGCGTCCACGCCGACCGACGCCGGCAAACGGCTGGTGCCGGACCTGGCCGAGGAGCTGCGGCTGATCGCCCTGGCCCGGCACCGGCTGGACCGGGCGGTGACCGGTCTGCTCGACCGGGAGACACACCGGCTGGAGATGGTCCGGTCCCGGCCGGTACTCGCCCGGCCACAGGTGCTGTTGGACGGGCGGGTCGGCGAGGTCGACGCGCTGCGGGACCGGGCCACCCGCTGCCTGGCGCACCGGTTGTCCGCCGGCACCGCCGAGCTGGGACACACGTTGGCCCGGCTGCGCACGCTGTCACCGGCCGCGACCCTCGACCGGGGGTACGCGATCGTGCAGGACGCCGCCGGCGCGGTGGTCCGATCCCCCGACGACGTCGCGGCTGGCGACCCGCTGCGGCTGCGACTGGCCGGCGGTGAGCTGCCGGCCGTCGCCGCCCGAACCGAATGAGTGAGGCATCAGGTGACCACGAAGAAGGCAGCTGACCGAGGTACGGCGACCACGTCGGCGAAGGTTCCGGCGACTGAGCCGGCGAGCGGGCCGCTGGCGGCGGACTCGCTGAGCTACGAGCAGGCCCGCGCCGAGCTGGCCTCGGTGGTGGAGCGGCTGGAGTCCGGCGGCACCACCTTGGCGGAGTCACTGGCGCTGTGGGAGCGCGGTGAGCAGTTGGCCGCCACCTGTCAGCGCTGGCTGGACGGGGCCCGTCAGCGACTCGAAGCCGCCCGCGGCGCCCGACCCACCGGCTGAGGGTGCACCCAAGACGGCATTTCGCCACAATTCGGCTACGATCTTGCAAGTTGATGGACATCGACCTATCCTTCGGGGAAAGCGCTTTCCAGAGTCAGGGCAAGGTGTGCTGCAGCACACCGGCGGCGGGGACGTGAGGACGGTCCGGGTGACCTCGCGCCCTCAGCGCTGACGGCCACGCGTCCGGGGCCCGACGAGCCGCAGACTCGTCCACATCACCAAGAACACCGCACCTGGGTCGAGGCGTCCCCGCCCCGGCTGCCGCCATCCGTGGCCGATGGCCGTCATCTGACGGCCGGGCAACGGTCACATCGGTGCCGCCGGCGGGTTGACCACGGGCTGCGACCAGTGCCGTACCGGTTGCGCCGGACGGTACGCGTCCTCCAGCAGTCGAGACGATCCATCAGCAACTTCAAGACGAAGGCGAGACGAGACTATGAGACGACCAGTCGGACTGCGACTTCTCGCAGGACTGGCCATCACAGCCGTAGCCGGCACGGTCGGCGTGGCCCTGGCGATTCCCCAGGCCTCGGCGGCGACCGGCAGCGCCACCGGATTCGCCACCCGCAACGGCGGGACCACCGGCGGCGCGGGCGGCCAGACGGTACGGGTCAGCTCCGGTACCGGTATCCACTCCGCGCTGTGCAACCGTTCCAGCAGCAGCACCCCGATCATCATCGAGGTCCAGGGGACGATCAACCACGGCAACACCAGCAAGGTCTCCGGCGACAGCTGCAACACCGCCGACGACGTGATCGAACTCAAGCAGATCAGCAACGTCTCGATCATCGGGGTGGGCAGCGGCGCGGTCTTCGACCAGCTCGGCATCCACATCCGCGAGGCGAGCAACATCATCATCCAGAACGTGACCGTCCGCAACGTGAAGAAGTCGGGCTCGCCGACCTCCAACGGTGGTGACGCCATCGGCATGGAGTCCGACGTCCGCAACGTCTGGGTCGACCACGTGACGCTGGAAGCCTCGGGCGGCGAGTCGGAGGGTTACGACGGCCTGTTCGACATGAAGAACAACACGCAGTACGTCACCCTGTCGTACAGCATCCTGCGCAACTCCGGCCGTGGTGGTCTGATCGGCTCCAGCGAGAGCGACAGGTCCAACGGGTACGTGACGTTCCACCACAACGTGTACGAGAACATCGACTCCCGTACTCCGCTGCTGCGTGGCGGCATCGCACACATCTACAACAACCACTACACGGACATCGAGAAGTCCGGCATCAACTCGCGAGCCGGCGGACGCGCCAAGGTGGAGAACAACTACTTCCAGGACTCGAACGACGTTCTGGGCACGTTCTACACCAGCGAAGCCGGCTACTGGCAGGTCAGCGGCAACATCTACGACAACATCGACTGGTCCAGCCGCAGCGGCGACAACCAGCCGGCCGGCCCCAACCCCACCTCGAACACGAGCGTGAGCATCCCGTACTCCTACACACTCGACGGAGCCAGCTGCGTGCCGAACATGCTCCGGCAGATCTCCGGCGCCAACAAGGGCAACCGCGTCTCGGACGGCAGCTGCTCGCCGACCTCGCCGCCGCCGTCGAACCCGCCGAGCCCCACGCCGACCGTGCCGCCGACGCCCGGCCCGGACGGACGCTACGAGGCGGAGTACTCGCCGGCCTCGTGTGACGGTGAGATCGAGTCAGAGCACTCCGGCTACTCCGGCAGCGGGTACTGCAACACGGAGAACACCTCGGGTGCGGCGTCGCAGTTCCTGGTCAGCTCCAGTGGCGGCACGACGAACCTGACTATCCGGCACGCCAACGGCGGCTCGGGCAACCGACCGGCGAACCTGGTCGTCAACGGCTCGACCGTGCAGCAAGGGGTCGCGTTCAACCCGACCGGCGGGTGGACCAGCTACTCGAACGTCTCGGTCTCCGTCGCGCTCAACAGCGGCACCAACACGATTCGGCTGGTGGCCGCCACCGGTGAGGGCCTGAGCAACATCGACTACCTGCAGGTCTCCGGCGGCACCGGCCCCAGTCCGACCCCGAGCCCGACGGCGCCGCAGCCGACCTCGACCCCGACCCAGCCCGGTGGCACCAACCTGAGCATCGGCGCCGGATCGGACGGTTCGAGCAAGGGCAGCGGCACCAGCTACGGCGACGTACGGGACGGCGACATGGGCACCTACTGGTCGCCGAGCGGCACCACCGGTCGAATCTCGATCAAGTGGGACGCTGACACCACCGTCTCCTCGGTCAACATCCGGGAGGCGTCGGGTGCCGTAGGTGCCATCGGATCGTGGCGGCTGTACAACCACGACACCGGTGCCACCCTCGCCTCCGGCAGCGGTGCCGGCATGATCAGCTTCTCCTCGACCACGCTCAGCAAGATCAGCTTTGAGATCACCGGTGCCTCCGGCACGCCGCAGATCGCCGAATTCGAGACGTACGCCTGACGAGACGTACGGCTGATCGGCGGCTGGGCAGCCACCGCCACCACTGATCAACTGCACGCTCCAACGAGCCGAACACCAGATACCTTTCCGGACCCGGATCAGGTATCTGGTGTTCGGCTCGAGCCGTCGGAGCGCCGGTAGGTACGAACACCATGCTCGGCAAGTTCCCGGAGCACCTCGGTCGGTTCCCCCGCCTCGATCGCGGCCAGCAGTCGCTCGTGCCGGTGCACCCCGTCGACCGGCTGCGCCACCTCGGCCTCCCGCTGCAGGTTGATCGCCAGGTACAGCTGGAGCTTCAGCAGCACCGACTCGTACACCCCGGTGAGCTGCCGGTTGCCGGCCAGGCCGACCAGCTCGACGTGGAACCGCCGATGCGCCTCGGCAACCCGCAACCGGTCACCGACCGTGGTGGCCAGCCGCATCTGGTCGACCGCAGCCCGCAGGCCACCGAGGGCGGTGTCCCGGCGCACCGGCAGCGCCGACGCCACCGCGTGCCGCTCCAGGAGGTCGCGCACCGCGTACAGCTCCCGGACGTCGCGGTCGGACAAGGTCGCCACCCGCACGCCGCGTCGTGGTACGTGCTCCACCAAACCCTGCTCGGCGAGCAGCCGCAGCGCCTCGCGCAGCGGCGCCCGGCTGATGCCCAACCGCCGGGTCAGTTGCTCCTCGACGAGCCGTTGCCCGGGGTCGGTCTTGCCGCTGAGGATCTCGCGACGCAGCCGCCGCACCGCCAACTCCACCAGGCTCAGGCTCTCCAGCTCACCATCCACCGACGATGCGGCCACGTCGCTCACCCCGTCGAGTCTGCCACCCACGTCCCGGAAACCAGATTCCCGGCCGGGCAACCGCCCGGTACGGGCCGGACCCGCCGAGGTATCAGCGTGGCGTGAGCGCCTCGGCCATCACCCGTAGCTCGTCGGTATCCGCCGTGCCGACCACCAGCACACTGTGGTCCGGCGCCAGCCACACCAGTGCACGTTCGCCGGGCCGGGCCGCGTACCGCTGCCAGGTCGTCGCCCCGATCGCCACATCACCCTGCGGCTGCGCGGTCGCGGTCAGCTCCGCCACCAGCAGTTCCGGTGCCGGCCGTGAACTCTGCACCACCTGGACGGCGGCGCCGGCCGGGGTGACGTAGCCCAGCCGCAGCGTCGGACCGTCCGCCGCCGACACCGGCCGGAAGACCGCGCTCACCGCGACCCAGTCCGGTCCGAGACCGGCGGGCGCGCGCACCGGAAACCGGCCCGCCGCACCGGCCTGCTCGTACGCCGGCCCGGGATCCACCGCCACGGGCTCGTCGGCACCGAGGAAGACCCGGTAGAACCCGAACACCAGCAGGATCGGCACCAACAGGACGAGCAGCGACAGGGTGATGTCCTTCGGGGTGCGTTCCGCCCGGTCGCGCGCCGGCCCGGTCGTCTCCATGCCCCCATCCTCCCAGCCGGCCGGCGCGGACTGACGCGCGGACCGACCACCCCGCGACTACCTGGCACCGTCGTGACGTGCCAGGATTCCCTCAGGACCGGAGCCGGCGACGCTGTGCTCCGGGATGCGCCCCGCACCGTCGCGAGGAGGAGCACCGATGAGTGGAACCGGCACCCGTAACCCGCAGAATGGCACCCGTAACCCGCAGAATCTCGACCGTAACCTGGCCCTGGACCTGGTCCGGGTAACCGAAGCCGCAGCGATGGCCGCCGGCCGGTGGGTGGGTCGGGGAGACAAGGAAGGCGGCGACGGCGCCGCGGTCGACGCGATGCGCAAACTGATCAACTCGATCCAGATGCGTGGCGTCGTCGTGATCGGCGAGGGCGAGAAGGACAACGCCCCGATGCTGTTCAACGGAGAACGGGTCGGTGACGGCTCCGGGCCGGAGGTCGACGTCGCCGTCGACCCGATCGACGGCACCACCCTGATGAGCAAGGGCATGCCGAACGCCCTCGCGGTGCTGGCGGTGGCGGAGCGGGGCGCCATGTTCGACCCCAGCGCGGTCTTCTACATGGAGAAGCTGGCGGTCGGCCCGGACTGCGCCGACGTCATCGACATCGAGGCCGGGGTGCGGGAGAATCTGCAGCGGATTGCCCGGGTCAAGAAGTCGAGCGTCTCCGACGTGACGGTGAGCATCCTCGACCGGCCCCGCCACACCGAGCTGGTGCAGGAGATCCGCGACGCCGGTGCCCGGATCCGGTTCCTGTCCGACGGTGACATCGCCAGCGCGATCTCGGCTGCCCGCGAGGAGTCCGACGTCGACGTGCTGATGGGCATCGGCGGCACCCCGGAGGGGATCATCGCCGCCTGCGCGCTGAAGTGCATGGGCGGCGCGATGCAGGCGAAACTCTGGCCACGCGACGACGCGGAGCGGGACAAGGCCGTCGCTGCGGGGCACGATCTGGGCCGGGTGCTGCGCACCGACGACCTGGTCACCGGCGACAACTGCTTCTTCGTCGCCACCGGGGTTACCTCGGGTGACCTGCTGCACGGGGTGCGGTACCGCTCGGGTGGGGCGTACACCCAGTCGATCGTGATGCGCTCCAAGAGCGGCACGATCCGGGTGATCGACTCGCATCACCGGTTGGAGAAGCTGGCGCTCTACTCGGCGGTCGACTTCGACGGTCGGCCGATCGCCGAGCTCGACCTCTGACCCGGGGCCCGGTCAGGGCATGGTGAGCGGGTCCGGATCGTACGGGTCGTAGTCGCGCCGGCGGCGGAACAGGATCGCGGCGAGCACCCCGCCGACGAACCCGAAGAGATGGCCCTGCCAGGAGATCAACGCGTCGGTCGGCAGGATGCCGACCAGCTGCCAGCCGTAGAGCAGGCCGACCAGCAGGACGACGCCGAGGTTCCACCAGGTGCGCTCGACGATGCCGCGCATCAACACCAGACCGAGGTAGCCGAAGACGACACCGCTGGCGCCGACCACGACGGTGTTCGGCGCGCCGGTGAACCACACGCCGAGCCCGCTGACCAGGATGATCACCAGGGTGGAGTAGAGGAACCGGCGGACCCCGGCGGCCAGGACGAAGGTGCCCAGCAGGATCAACGGAACGCTGTTGCTGTAGAGGTGATCGAAGCCGTGGTGCAGGAACGGGGCGAAGAACACCCCGTCCAGCCCGTCGATGCGCCGGGGGACGATGCCGGCGGCCAGATCAAAGCCGGCGCTCAGCCAGACGTCGAACGCCTCGATGACGAACAGCACCGGGACGACCGCGCACATTGCGACGAACGCCCGGCCCAGCGAGGCGTAGAAGGCCTCGGTGCCGAAGCGGTTCGGGTCACCACCGGAGGTCCCCATGTACGCCATCTCCTAGTAGCTATCAGGTCCGCGCAACCGACGCCAGCCGACAGCTGGCGAACCGCACAAAAACACCGGCGGCGGTACGGACGATCAAGTCCTTACCTCCGCCGGTGACGAGTGCGACCGGTGCCGCCGACAGTCCGGAACGGATCAGTAACAACCGAAGTTCTGTGACTGCTGACACGCGCCGCACGGGGTGCCGTAACGGCCGCTGATGTACCCGAGGCCCCACTTGATCTGGGTCGCCGGGTTGGTCTGCCAGTCGGCACCGGCCGAGGCCATCTTGCTGCCCGGTAGCGCCTGGGGAATACCGGTGGCGCCGGAGGCCGCGTTGTAGGCCTTGTGGTTCCAGCCGCTCTCCTTGTTCCACAGCTTGTTCAGGCAGGCGAACTGGTCGAGACCCCACCCCTTCTCCAGGGTGAGGGCGCAGCCGATCGCCCGGTTGCCGCTGAACTCGTCGCAGGACTCCGGAATCTCGCCGGTGAAGGGCACCGTCGCCGCCGGCGGCCGGGCCGCCGCCTCCTGCTGCTTCTGCTGGGTCACCTGCTCTGCCCGCTTGGCCTTGGCCGCCTCGGCCTTGGCCGTGGCGAGAGCCTTCTCCGTGGCTTCCCGTTCGGCGGTACGGCGTTGCACCGTCATCCGCTGGTGTTCGGCCCGGCGCTGACGCAGCAGTTCGAGCTCGACCTGCTCGGCCTCGGCGGCCAGGCGGGCGTCGCTGATGCGTTGCTGGGTCTCCCGGTCGCTTTCCAGGTAGAACCCGCCGGCGACGCCTGTCACGAGCAGGCCGACGGCGAGTGCCCGGACACCGAACCGGCTCCACAGCCGACTCACGAAGTGGTCCCTTCGTCGGGGGCAAGGACACGGCGGGCCGGGCTGGTCGGCACCGCTCGCGCCCACGTGGCCGGCCGACTGAACGGCCGGCTCGCGGCGGCCGCCGCCAGGTGCGGCGCGACCGTCACGTGCGGGTGCGGCGGTGCGGCTGGTCCGGGCACGCCGTGAGCGCCCGACCGGGTCGGTCGCGCGTCGGCCGGCCGCGATGGTGGTCGGCTGACGCACTACCACCGACGACCCGGATATCGGTCGTCGCCGGTGCGCGCGCTCGTCGACCACCATCGCTCACGGTGAGGCCGTTGGGAAACGCGGGACTTTGAATGTGAGATTGGTCACGCCAATTTTCACCCTATAGTGGGGCATAGACCCGCACCGGGCGGAGTCAACGTGGGATGTCCTCCAACAGATCAGTAACCATTTCGGCGATGGGAGAACGCTCCGAACGGGTCAGCGTCACATGGGCGAACAGCGGATGCCCCTTCAGCGCCTCGATCACCGCGGTCACCCCGTCGTGCCGGCCCACCCGCAGGTTGTCCCGCTGCGCGACGTCGTGTGTGAGCACCACCCGGGAGCCCTGTCCGATCCGGGACAGCACGGTCAGCAGGACATTGCGTTCCAACGACTGGGCCTCGTCCACGATCACGAAGGCGTCGTGCAGGCTGCGGCCCCGGATATGGGTCAACGGCAGCACTTCCAGCATGCCGCGGGCGAGCACCTCCTCCATCACGTTCTCGTGCACCACCGCGCCGAGGGTGTCGAAGACCGCCTGCGCCCAGGGCGACATCTTCTCCGACTCGGATCCGGGCAGGTAACCGAGCTCCTGACCGCCGACGGCGTACAGCGGGCGGAAGACGACGACCTTCTTGTGCCGACGCCGTTCCATCACCGCTTCCAACCCGGCGCACAGCGCCAGCGCCGACTTGCCGGTGCCGGCCCGACCGCCCAGCGAGACGATCCCGATCGACTCGTCGAGCAGCAGGTCCAATGCGATCCGCTGCTCGGCGGAGCGACCACGCAGCCCGAACGCCTCCCGGTCACCGCGTACCAGCCGGACCGTCTTGTCGGCCATCACCCGGCCGAGCGCGGCACCGCCGGTGCCGTGCAGCACCAGGCCGGTGTGGCAGGGCAGCCCGGCGGCGCTGTCCAGGTCGACGGCCTCGCCCGCGTACAACTGCTTGACCTGTTCGTCGGTGGATTCCAGCTCGGCCATCCCGGTCCAGGTCGGGTCGCTGGCCTGGCCGTGCCGGTACTCGTCAGCGACCAGACCAACCGAGGCGGCCTTGACCCGCAGCGGCATGTCCTTGCTGACCAGCACCACGTCCCGGCCCTCAGCGCCCATGCTGAGCGCGACCGACAGGATCCGGGTGTCGTTGGACTCGTTGCGGAACCCCGGCGGCAGCACATCCGTGTCGGCGTGGTTGAGCTCGACCCGCAACGTGCCGCCCGACTCGTTGGCCGGCACCGGCTGGTCCAGCCGTCCGTGGCGGACCCGGAGTTCGTCCAGCATCCGCAGAGACTGCCGGGCGAACCAACCGAGCTCGGGATGGTGCCGCTTGCCCTCCAGCTCGGAGATCACCACCAGCGGGATCACCACCTCATGCTCGGCGAACCGGTGGAACGCCCCCGGGTCGGACAGCAGGACCGAGGTGTCCAGGACGTACGCGCGGGTGGTGACTGGCGGCTCCGGTTGGGCTGGGCCGGCGGACCGGTCGGCCGGCTCGGACGCGGCGGCGTCCGGGGCTCGGCGGGTCCGGCTACGGTCGGACGGGACAGTGGCGGCGGTCGGGTCCTGACCGGCCCGGGGGGTGGTACGTCGACTCGTCACAGGCCTGCTCCGTCGGGCGTGCACCCGATCCGCCCGCGATCCGGCTCCACCGGGGCCCGAAGGCACGGGTCGGATGCGGAACCCATGCGACTGCAGGTCCGGACCGTCCGGCTGGCCCGGGACGACCCCGGACCATGACTAGACGCTAGCTGCCGGATCCCGACCTCGGCTAGGCGTCAGAGCCGATCTTCGTCCCAGACACCGGAGGTGAGCGGGGCAGATGATGATCCGTACCCAGGACCGACACACATTGGTCACGCGACGGACACATCCGGGCCGGGTAGGCGGCCGGCCGGGATGCGCACCCCCTGCACGCATCCCGGCCGGGAGGAACTCCGGCGCGGTGACGCCGGGTTCCCCGGCGGTGTCGCGTCCGCCTCAACACGACACCGCACTCGGAAAAGCTCATCGCTACGACTGCCACCCGACAGCCACCGCTGCGGCCGGTCAGGGATGTCGGCCGGCCAGCAGTTCCGTCGAGTGCCGGCCACCGGTCCCGTCGAGGGTTCCGCCGACGCCGGTCCCACCGACGAAGGCGGCGCCGGTGTAGGTGGTGCCCGGACGGACCGCCAGGTCGACCCCGGTTGGCACCGCCGTAACCAGGGGCGGGCTCGTGGTCACCGGATGGGGCGGGACCACCGGACGGGCTGGATCCGGCAGCACCGATGCGATCGCGGCCCGGGTCTCCCTGCGCCGCCGGGTCCACGCTCCGCGGTCACCGTCGAAATAGCCCTGCCGGTAGCCGAACCGGTAGCCGATCCGGTAGCTGAGCTGGCCGTGCAGCCGGCCGGCGGCGTAGCTGGCCGAGGCCAGCAGCAACACCAGGAAGACCGCGAAGAACGAACTCATCCGGTCGCCCCGATCTCTGGGATCATCTCTCCTCCGACTCGAACGACGTCGGGTCGTCGGTGAGCAGCCGATCGATGTCGTCGGTCCTCACCTCTTCGACCAGTTCGACGCTGATCCGGCAACCGCCCAGCACCACCTCGGCTACCGAGGCCCGCCGGATCTCCCCGCCGGCGTCGTACACCCGCACACTCAACTCCGGACAGCCGAGGTGCGCCCGCCACGCGTTCCACTCGGACCGGTCCCCCACGTTGAGCGACAGGTGACGACACCCCCGGGCCAGGTACAGCCGCCACGGCGCGGTCAAGCCGCCAGCGACGGCGTCCGCGATCAGGCCGAAGGCCTGGGCCCGGGTCGCGAGTTCGGTCACCGCACCGTCTCCGTCACGTGTAAGCGACAACTCCACCCACTCAGCGTCTCAACCACGTGACGTAGAGTAAAGCGTCACGCGCAAGTGACAGCATCATCTTTTCGGGTGATTAGCGCCACCCCACTTCATCCTTAGACTGCACCCGTGACACCCCTCGTGACAAGGGAAGATTTCCCGACAGAGATTCACAAAGCTCTGTCACAAACACAGTACAGAAGGCTTCCTGCCCCCAGGAAAAGCGGTGATTCGCCGTACCGTCGGCCGGTGCCGGACAGCTCCGCCGCGCGAAAGATCGCCTTCGCCGCCTTCGTACGCAAGGCGCTCGCTGACGCGCGCGCGACCCGCGCCTGGACCGGCTCGGAGGTCTCCCGGCGCACCGGAGTGTCCCGCCAGACCATCAACCGGTGGGTGCGCGGCGAGTGGTCCAGCGATCCGGAGGCCGAGCGGGTGGTCTCGTTCTGCGAAGGACTGGGGATCAGCCCGACGGTCGCGTTCGGCGTACTCGGCTGGGACCGTGCCACCAGCGCCCGGCCGGCGCCCTCGGCACCGCCGATGGACCCGGACGTAGAGGCACTGCTCCGCCGGCTGGTCGATCCGAACGTATCAGATGCGGAAAAATTTCACATCAGGGAGACAATCCGCTATCTCGCCTACCGACCCTTACTGCCGGCCGAACCTCGCAAAGGACCCAAGCGGGCAGGGTAGTTCTCAGATGGCGAAAGAAAGCCGATCAAGCAGCCCGGTTCCGCCCCGCTTGCACGCTGAGTCACGATAACGTTCCTCTCCGTACTGCTTGGGCTCGTCATCCACGGGGGACGGGACAAGGCCGGACACAGCCCGGACACAGCCCTGCGGGACAGGAGGGAGGGTCGAAACCGATGACCCTCAAATGGTCGGCAGTCGTGATCGCGGCCGTCGCGATCACGCTTTACGGCACCACGAATATCGTGGTCGCCGTCCTGAGTACCGGCGAGGTGCCGGCGGTGGTGAACCTGTTCGTCATCGCCTGCGCGTCGGTCGCCACGCTGGTGGCGGTCATCGCGCACCTCAACGACCGGCAACAGGGACGGCTGACCGCGCTCACCGAATTTCTCGTCGCCCGGCTCAATGAAGTCGATTCACACGTCGCCGACCGCAACTCCGGCTTCGTCGAGGGCTATTTGCTCCGGCAGGGACAGCAACACGACGCGGCAGTCGTGCAATTTCCACCGCGGATGCACGGCCGGCGACTGATGAGCGGCGGTGACGACTGACCCGCCGGGTGGTTCGCGGACCGTAGTCACCAGCGCCGACGTCCCCGAACGTTCACCCGCCGAGAGGTCTGGCACCTGCGGCGGCAGCAGGTACGCTGACGCCCGTGCGGCCGTTCGAGGTAGGAAACCAGCGCTTGGCCCGTCCGCTGACCGCGGAGCAGGCATGGCGAGCCACCATCGATCGCGCCGACCGGTGCGTGCTGTTCTTCGACTTCGACGGCACCCTCGCCCCGGTCGGTGACGATCCCACGTCGGTGCAGCCCGCGCCCAAGGTGCTGGCGGCGATCGAGTCGCTCGCCGGGGTGGTGCAGCGGATAGCGATCGTGTCGGCCCGACCGGTCGACTTCCTCCGGGCCCAGTTCGCCTCGATCTCCGAGGTCGACCTGTACGGACTGTACGGGCTGGAGCACAGCCACGGGTCCGGGCCGACCGTCACCGAACCGGCCGCGCTGCCCTGGGTCCCGGCGATGCAGGAGTTGGCCGACCGGGCCCGGGCCGAGCTGCCCGCCGGCGCACTGGTCGAGTACAAACGGCTGTCCGTCGCGCTGCACTACCGGACCGCGCCCGAGCTCGCCGAAACCGTCGAATCGTGGGGGCAGGCCCAGGCCGAACAGCTCGGCCTGCGGGTGCAGAGCGGGCGGATGGTCATCGAGATCAAGCCGCCGGTCGACCGCGACAAGGGCATGGTCATCGGCGACGCGGTCGGCACCGCCGGCTGCGCCTGGTACTTCGGTGACGACGTCTCCGACATCAAGGCCTTCGCCGCGCTCCGGGCACACGCCAGCGCCAACCCGGATTTCTTCGGCGTCTGCGTGGCGGTGGCCAACGCCGAGACCGGGCACGATGTGTCAGCGGCCGCCGACCTCACCATCGACTCGCCGGAAGCGCTCGGCGACTTCCTGACCTCCGCCGTGCACGCCCTGGACTGACACCACCCGGCAGGGACGGCCCCGGGGGTCGTCAGGCGCCGTAGCGGCGTTGCCGGTTCGCGTACGACCGCAACGCCCGCAGGAAGTCCACCCGACGGAAGTCGGGCCAGTTGACGTCGCAGAAGTAGAACTCCGAGTGCGCCGACTGCCACAGCAGGAAGCCGGAGAGCCGCTGCTCGCCGCTGGTGCGGATGACCAGATCCGGGTCGGGTTGGCCCCGGGTGTAGAGGTGCTCGGCGATGTGGTCGACGTCGAGCACCTCGGCCAACTCCTCCAGGGTGCCGCCGGACCTGGCGTGCTCATGCAGCAACGATCGGACCGCGTCGGCAATCTCCCGGCGGCCGCCGTAGCCGACCGCGATGTTGACCTGCGCGCCCTCGGACCGGGTCTGGGTACGCTCCTGCGCGGCCTTCAACGCGGTCGCGGTGGAACCCGGCAGCAGGTCCAGCGCGCCGACGATACGCAGCCGCCAGGGGTTGCCCTCCTCGGCCAACTCGGTGACCAGATCCTCGATGATGTTCAACAGCGGATCCAGCTCGCGGGCTGGCCGACGCAGGTTGTCGGTGGCCAGCAGGTACAGCGTGACGTGACCGATACCGGCCTGGTCACACCAGTTCAACAGATGTTTGATCTTCGCTGCGCCGACCCGGTGCCCGTCGTTGGGATCCACGAACCCCATCTCCCGGGCCCACCGGCGGTTGCCGTCGCACATCACGCCCACGTGGCCGGGCACCGGCTTGCCCGCCAGTCTCGCCATGAGCCGTCGCTCATAGACCGAGTAGAGCAGCTCCCGCAGAGTCATCCCAAGCAGACTAGCGACCGGAGCGCCGCCGCGCGGTATCGGCCGCTCGGCGGATCGTCAGTTGTGCGGCGAGCCGGCGAACCGTGACCGCGTCCAGCCGGCCGTCGCCGAGACCGAGTTCGACGACGGTGTCGAAGACGCGCCGGTCCCGCGCCGCCGCCGCGACGGCGGCGTCCACCGTCGTCGGCCGCCGGGCCAGCCAGGCGCCGAAAGCGCTGTGCCGCAGGTGCCCGCCGAGGCGTCGGCGCAGCGCCTGCCGGTAGCGGCGGGGGGGGGGGGGGGGGGGGGGGGGAGAAGGAAAAAAAAGCAACAAAAAAAAAAAAACAAAACAAAAAAAGAAACCCCCAACAAAAAAGAAGGACGCAGAAAACAAAAACCCCACA